>NZ_CAPG01000018.1:0-9705 GCF_000321185.1 Bacillus sp. AP8 | reverse complement strand
AATAGTTTCCAAATCATTAAGTTCATGCCAAGTTAAATTAGTATATTTATTATCTTCTCTCCAATCAGCTATATCTTCTTCTGTCCATTTTTGATCTGGTGCACTCCATTTTTTAGATAATTATTCATCAGCATTGCTAGGACCCTTTCTTACTTTCACTGTTAGATTCGACACCTATACAGTAGAGTGATTTGGGATGACGGCAAGACTTTTTTGCACGAAAAAAAGTGCTAGACTCTATACAAAAACATTATATAAGTCTGCACTTTTATTTTGCTATATACATCTCATCTATAATAGACAATCAAGAGCTTTAAGTACACATATTCTCTGTGTTTATTACTAGTAACCCTATCTAGTAATATGTCATTTCGTCTAAGTTCGAGTGTCTTATTTTATTGTGTCACGAGATGGGGGCAAACAGTAACTTATGATGGTACAACCATCATAAAGTCAATTCTTCAAGATAACTTTTCTTTTTTGTCCAGTTTTTTTAAATTAAATCGGATTATTTGGAAATTCATTAAGATACTTATCAATTAATGCTTTATTCTTTTCATCAGTTGGTATATCACCTAAATATTTATTTTTCCAGATCATCATCTGGTCACTAAAACTATATTCTGTGTCAAACCAATTTGTATAATCATAATGCAACTTAAATTTCCCACTACTCTCTAGAGACATTGTAAAAGAATACCAAAGTTCCTGCTCATTATCTTTAAAAATCTTTCTAAGCTCCTTGCTCAATTTTAATAAAACATCTTCTTTTCTCTCAAATTCATCTTCATCAATTTGATATTTGAAAGGAACTTCTAAACTATATTTATATTGCTTATTTTCAAGTGTATTATAAAAAAAGTAAGTTCCTCCCCCAGTTTCTGATATTTGAGCATAAAAATGAAATTTATTCCAATCTTCTGGAATCATTTCATTAACTGTTTCAGCTATCTCTCTATATAATTTATTCATTTCCTTTTCCATACTCAACCTCCTGCTCTATTTTCAATGGTTTTCTTAAATAATCCTTTGCCTTCAATTTCATAAACTACTTTATATGAATCTGGTCTTAGTGAAGTCCCAATGAAAATCGGCTTAATTTTTACAGATACTTTTTTTGGTGGAATTTCTTTCGTAGATGTAAATGCAGAAGAATTAATACTTGAAAAAGGAACAAGAAATCCAGCAATGCAAGTGGCAGTAGGTCGAGAAGATAGGTTGCTTGATGATGATGGTAGGCACTTGATAGGTACTCAGTTCAGCTTATCTGTGCGAAAGACATTATGTGGGATTGGTGATGTAATAGTTTTCCCTCGTAATTTGGCTACGGCACTACTCATTTTCGAAGTTGCTAAAGCACCGTTTGCCGTTACTAAATCCTATAGTTTAATTCTTGAGGAGTAACCTGACTATATTTATTACACAAGTATTTCTTTTCTATTAAAATTTTCGCCATAACTAGTAACCTTACTAGTATTCTAAATTATAATCTTATAATCTCTCAACATTAACTGTTTTAAATTGTCTTATCCTAAAGCACCCAAAAGCACCTGATGCCTAAATGACAATCAAATGCTTTAAGCCCAAATATTTTTATGTGACATTAAATTAACAAGTTTTATAGTAACAGTTAGTCATCTTTTACATATCACTTAATCGAGTTCGTTAGTTTCATTTTAATTTCATGTGTTTATATTCCTTCTACAATAAAAATCGTATCTCCACTAGGTATCCCTACAAAAAAGAAGCCTTAAATAATAAATAAGCATTCAAGGTTCTACTAAAACGTGTTCTAAATACAATTATTTTTCGTATTTATAAGCTAAGGCTTTTTTTACTACTTCCTGTGGTGATAAAAACTCTTCATTTCAAATAATTAAGTCACTAGGGGCTGGATAAGGTACATTATCTTTTAAAATTTCTATATATTGAAACTTTTATTTCCATACTTCTTTTGTACCCGATAACCTTTGTGATAAATCTCATACAAGCTATTTGCTGTCTTGTAGCCAACACTAATATGGTCGTTTTCTGTTCTTTTCATTGTAACAAATCTCGTACGTCTGTTTACTTCATTGAATTTTGATTCAAATATGAGAAAAATTGCTTATTTTGGAGTAAATCAAGGTCATGTTTTTTCACAATCCCACTCATTAAAACTTTTACAAATATTCATTCTACTTTTGTGCACAATCAAAGTGCTATATCTTGATAACCTACTTCTATAACTTCTTCATCTTCAAACTTAACTGCAAGTCCGTGCTCTGGCTCCCAAGTACATTCAAGTAATAACCCAACTTGTCTTATATCTTCATCAAAAACCATTGGAAAAAGTAATTGTTTTGGCTCAACAATTTTAGCAACCTCTTCCTTAGTGGATAAAATAGGTGCCATTTTATCAGCAAACTGATCGCCTAGTCTTTCTCTATATTCCATGTACACCTCGAGGTAATATTTCAAGATTGCATCCTCCGCCTGTCTTAGCAGATTATCTTTATCTCTAAAAAAACTATTATACGCATATACCTGTGCTTCTTCAAATTCTGCATCATCATCCCCATCTATAATCAATGTTACTATTCTTTCATATCCAAATAAGCTTAATTTTATTTCCCTTTTCCACCCATAATCATAACTTAATTCACCAAAAGTCTCATGTTCAATCTGTATCATCAATTTCACCTTCTACTTATTTTTTTCAGCTTTACCTACTTCTGATACTCCACCCAAGTGACTAAATTTACCATTAATTACTGTAGGAACAAGTTCCATAGATACTTTATCATTTAGTTCATCCTATGTATATTGATTCTGTTTTCTCCACTTTCTTACCTCTTTTGGTTTTACTCCCCATTCTTCTGCTAGTCGTTCATCTGCTTTTTTGAAGTTTACATTTCTATCAACAGACATTCCTTCAATCTCTACCTTACCTTTAGAAACGGGTGAAAAGTCTGGAACAGCATCAGAGTAATCAATGCCTTTTTTATCAA
Organism: Bacillus sp. AP8; assembly: GCF_000321185.1. Taxonomy (NCBI): domain Bacteria; kingdom Bacillati; phylum Bacillota; class Bacilli; order Caryophanales; family Bacillaceae; genus Bacillus; species Bacillus sp. AP8. Next base: position 6,715 of record NZ_CAPG01000018.1, on the reverse strand, counting down.
CTTTACTTAATATTTCTTTTATTTCTTTATTATCGTGGATAAAAGTAGATTCACCACGTTGCCCAGTCCATTCTCCGTTATTCACTGGAGTTTGAGCAAGCCGCTCCTGATAGGTACTTTCAAACTTAATTGATTTTCTTTCATTAGAAACATTACCCTTATTCTCAACACCAACCCATTCCCCACTTACATGTTTAACGTCCTTCTTCTCCGTCCCTCCAACAATCCGAACAACTGTATCTCCGGCTCTCTTGAATGCATCTATTCCATCACGAACGGTGTACCATCCTGGTGCGCTTTTTCCTACTCCAGCTAAGGCATATTCTTCTCCTCGAATCGGGAAAAGCTTGATTTCCTTCATCGATTCTATTCGCTTTTTCAGCCAGGCTTGCGTTTGAGAGAGATTGGTCGTGATGGATGTTTTCAGCTTGGATTGTAAGGCTTTGACTAGTGGTAAAGGGTTGAGGACGTTTTTCGCTTGGTGTAAGACGTTTGTTGTTTTGTTAGAGAATGATTTCACGTCAACCGCTAGTTTTCAAATGTTTCCCCGAATTCTCCCCATTGATTATCGCCACAAGTTTATACGATTTCGTTGTTTATTGCCAATGCCTTATCATAAGGTGATTAAAACAAAATGTCTTGATGGTACAAACATCATGAGTTTTGAATTTCAAGTAAGCATTTTTAATCGTTCAGACATAAATACTTTATAAGAAAACAAAAACACTTGTTACCTAAAAGGAAATCAAGTGCTATTTCTATGCATAATAGGGATTCCTGCAACTTTAAACTGCAAACATCCTTTCTTAATTTGATAACTTTAATCCAAAAAAGTTAATAAAATAATAGAGTAATAGTTAATTTTGTATTTGTAATTCCCTTAAAACTTCTGTCCGCAAATCACTAGCAATATTCCCCTTCTTATTTTCATCCAATAAAGAAATTATTCTCCGAATATAACTATTTGAATTTTCTATACACCTTTCGAAACAATTCATAAAATGGTCTACTAATGTATCATCAACTAAAGCAATTGGTTCTGGATAATATTTGACACCTTCTCTTTCAAATGCTTTTCTACTAGTATAAGCAACTGCATCAATAACACAGTTCCAAACTATGACATCTGTTTCATTATCTGACATCTCTTGAATTATTGTTATACCATTTTCCTCATTGTCTAATAATTCATAAAGAATATCCCCTATATTTTCTTTACCTTTTAGCCACTCCCAACATTTATATATAACTTCCTGAGCTAAAATTTGATCTTCCTTTTGAGAAAATACCGACAAAACTTTTTCTGAAAGTCCAAGAAAAAATGCTACTTTACCATCTTCTGTTAAACTACTAAAGTTAATATTAGCCATAATTAACCTCCAACTAATCAATATACTTTCCATTGTTAATCATTAGATTTAGCCTACCAGTTACTTTAATGCTTTCATCAATTTCAGATGTTACTTCAATTTCTAAATTAGGATATTTTAAATTTAATTGCTTTAACACACCAGGCGGAACTTTATCGTTTGCTAATCCCTGATAACACTTTCTCCATACACCTGAAGGATTCGATTGATGTAGATTTAATGTTCCTGCTACATCTTCTGGTTTTATACCTGCCTTTATTACTGCTGAATTAAATTCTATAATACTAAAGAAAATGCTTTCTAAAGGTAGCATCATTCACAATAGCCTATCCATTATTAAGGCTTTTTAAATTAGAATCGCTAAAAAATTCAGGGTGCAATTTATATAATTCATTAAAATAATACTTATTATCTCTTAGCCATCCCTCTGAATTTGTACTTTGTTTACCTTTGCTTATCTACCCTATGTTGTAATTTCAAAATTTCACAACAAAGAAGCAACTCATATAGATCTTTTTAATCTACTTCTTTTTCTTCTAATACTAGTAACTCATATTTTTGGCATGTATATACTTACAAATCTTCTCATAATACGTACCAGTTCTTTTTGCTTGCTGAGTAAGCAATAATAAAAGACCTCTTTCTAATTCACTTTCTAGATAGCTTTGTCTAATGAAACCATTGGCTAATGGCTCCAACGTTTGGATAGCTACTTTCATCTGCTTTAATGTGTTGGTATAATTCCTTAAAAACGTCTGATAGCTAGCCAAAAAAGTCAGATGGTCATTCTGATAGTAGGAGAGAATGGCCTGTCCTCCCATCCCTGTAAAGGAATCGGATAAGTTCACAACACCTTTGACGGCCGATTCCACCCTCTTGATCTGCTCGGCTTGTGTAGATAACCTCTGAAGAATCTCATCGATTCCTGCGTGAAGCACATCAACATCTAGCAATTTCATCGCTCTAAACACCTACTTCGACAATCTTTTTATATCTATGAAGAAAGATGAAAATGGGTCATATTTATTAATTTTCACTGATAAAATCTATTCTTTCCATTCACTAAAAGTCGTAATATTCAGAAATAAAACAAAAGAAATTATCCACTTCCATATCTTTCCTTGTTCATTGTAATCTTTTATCCTAGTGTATAAAATAGGTTATTGTTATTAATTCCCATACAAAAATAGTACGTACACATTATTAAAGTCTTATAGTGTAGCACTTACATTCTCAATTCCTACATACTTAGACCTATTTTTCTCAATACCAAAATTGTCTTTCATAAGATTATTTTCTAGAAGATTGTCATTTTCCATTCACCTCGGTGAATGAAATAAACATATAAGGAAAGTTAAATACAGAGAAAGGTACGAGGTAACAAAGTTTACAAAAATAATCCTAAAGCAAACCAAAAAGGTCTAGTCGATACGACTAGACCTAGATATGATCATATATTATAATGATCCATTCTGTTTTAAATACCCTTGCTTCTTCCAATCATTAATTAACCAGCCAATTAATAAGAAAGAAACCACATATGTTAACCCAATCCACCAAAATCCGTATGAAAAGGAACCTGTTAATTCTTTAATAGTCCCAAGTATATTAGGTAAAAAGAATCCTCCTAAGCCCCCTGCCGCTCCAACAAAACCAGTAAAAATGCCGACTTCCTTTGGAAATCTTGTTGGAATAACTTGAAATAATGCTCCATTTGCTACACCAAAAACTAGCATTAACAAGATAAATAATGTTAGCGATACAACTGCTGATGATTGAACAAAGCCTATAGCAGCAAGAATAATAGCTGAAATACCAAATAGTCTAAGTAGGAGACCCATACCTCCAACTTTATCGGCTATATATCCTCCTATGGGTCTTACAAAGCTACCAGCAATAACTGCGATAGTTACATAATCTCCAGCTGTAACTTTACTAACTGCAAATTGATCGACAAAGTAAATAGATAGATAACTAGTTAGACCAACAAAGCCACCAAAAGTTAGGCTATAAAAGAAACTAAGTATCCATGTTTCTTTGATTTTGAAGATTGATAAATATTGAGCAATCGTCATCGGTTTAACTGAATTTGGACAATCCTTTGCAAATATCAAGAATACAACAAACACTATGCTTAGTGGAATGAGTGCAATACCAAAAACGGCGTGCCAACCGAATGCTTCAGCAATTCGAGGAGCAAATAAGGTTGCTAAAACGGTACCGCTATTTCCCGCACCTGCTATTCCCATAGCTAAGCCTTGATGCTCTGGTGGGTACCAACGACTTGCTAAAGGTAAGGCAACTGCAAAACTAGCACCTGCTATTCCTAGTAAAAAACCAAATGCATGCACTTCATTTAAAGAATCTCCGTAAAGCCAACCCCATAATAGAGGAATCATGGTTAAAAGCATACCTATGGAACCAATTCTTTTTCCTCCAAAACGATCGGCAAGAAACCCCATTGGAATTCGTAAAAGTGAACCCCCTAATATGGGTATACCAACCATCAATCCTTTCTGGGCATCTGTTAATCCAAAATCTTGAACGATAAAAGTTGATAATGAGCCGACAATAACCCAAATCATAAAGCTTACATCAAAATATAGAAATGAAGATAGCAACGTTGGTAAATGACCACTTTTTAGAAAGCTTTTATTATTGCTCATTGATATTTCCAACTCCTTCAAGTTGTACGATCAAATCATAGAATCTATTAACATTTAATTTCTGCATTTTTTCTAGAATAGTAGAACCAACAAATAACTAAACTTATTACATAATATCCAATCAATAGATATAATGATAAATTTACAGAACCAGTTGTAGAAATAGACCAACTAAAGATTTTAGGAATAAAGAAAGCCCCATATGCCGCAATAGCTGCTGTAAATCCAAGTACTGGTGCTGCTAGCTTCGCATCAAAAATGATTGGAATCATTCTAAAAGTAGACCCATTTGCAATACCTGTTGAGAAGAATAATACTAAAAACATAATTAAGAATCCTGTGAAATTATGAGCATTCAAGAAATAAATAACACCAAAAGTTGCCAAAATCATTAGAACGATATCCCAAAAAGTTACGATTGCTCCGCCTATTTTATCAGAAATCCATCCTCCAACTGGTCTTACTGCGGCACCTACTAAAGGTCCTAAAAAAGCTAATTGAATAGTGATTTCTGGAAATTCTTGTTTAATTAATAACGGGAAAGCTGCACCATAACCAATAAATGATCCGAAACACATTGTATATAACCATGTCATAATCCATGTATGTTTATGTTTAATAATGGCTGTTTGCTCTTTAATAGATTGTTTCGCATTTGGTAAATTGTCCATACCAAAAATCGCTGCGATCGTACATAATACGATAGGAATAACCCAGATAAAAGCAGCGTTTTGTAACCAAATCTCTGTTCCATCTGCTTTCAATTGAGAAGCACCTACAAAGCCTCCAAAAGCACCTGCTGTTATGATAATAGGTGTAATAAATTGCACAGCACTAACTCCGAGATTACCAATACCTGCATTTAGTCCATTCGCTGTTCCTTTTAATCTTTTCGGATAGAAGAAGCTTATATTTGCCATCGAAGATGAAAAGTTACCTCCTCCAATACCACATAAGGCAGCCAATATAGCCATTGTCATAAAGCTTGTATCTGGATTTTGAACAGCTAATCCAATACCGATTGCAGGAATAAGTAAAGCAGCCGTACTAATTACTGTCCAATTTTTCCCTCCCATAAGTCCTGGTAAAAAGGTAAAAAAGATTCTTAATGTGGCACCCGCTAGACCTGGAAGAGCAGCCAACGTAAATAATTCACTGGAACTAAAACTAAATCCCACTTCATTCAATTGTGCAGCAACCACTGACCATATTTGCCATACAGCAAATGCTAATAATAGTGAAGGTATTGAAATCCATAAGTTTCGATTGGCATGATGCTTTCCTTCTGAATCCCAAAAGGCTTTATCTTCTGGTTCCCATCTAGTAATTCTCATTTTTCTTCTTCCCTTCATGACTTTATAGTTAAGTATTGAATGACATGATTGATTCCCCTACTTAAACTATAAATCATTACAAGAAAAAGAATATTCGTAATATCCCTACTTTTACTAAAGGGAATTCTCTATATAAATCAAAAAATATACTATAGACCCTCGATTTGAATAACTATGTATATTCGTACTTACTTAAACACTAGAACTACTTTCATTTATTGAACATAAAAAGTCTCTGTTTATGGAGAAATCCATAAACAGAGACCATTTTTAGCACACTAATAGATATACTTTAATTCATAATGATCGCCCGTAATTTCATATAAAATGCTTAATATCAATTGATTATAACGATGCTCTAACCAATCACTGGCAAATTCATTTTGTACTTTAATCGTTATCATGTTTCCTTCCATTGAAATCGGCTCAGCTTGACCAAACCACATTTCAAAGCTAGGTTTACTTATTTTAGTTTGTAGTCCATATAAACATTCTTCCCATAATAATTCAAGTTTACTTCGAACTTCTTCTTCAGCTGTTTTCTTCAAATGCTCTACATAATTTTCTTCTACTAATGTATCAATTTTATGCTGAATAACCTTTATCTCTTTGTTAATCTCTGTCATTTGCTTCAGCGTTTCTTGATGGAGGTTGTTCATCTTTTCTGTCATAGCTTGAACTTGCTTAATTAATTCTTTATATTCATGTGTTTCTTCCTTTATTCCCATGATGTAACTACCACCCTCATTGGTTGTTCTGGATAAAATATAACTTCTAACAGTACTGATTTAGTTCATTCCAGACTGATCAAAAGTTGAACCTATCGAAGCTCCACTCTACCATTTATACTTCCGTATTTCTCGAATTCATAATGAAGCCTTCACACTAATTAGAACTAGATAAATTTCATCCAAAATCTACTCTACCATATATTTATTAATAAAATATTAAATTTTATCAATCTATTTAATATTTCTATAACAATCAGTCTGCTTTTATCTTTAGAATACTATTTAAATCTAGCTTGTATCTCTTTATACTATACGTTCTATTTCTCCACTCTTTTGTCGTTTCCACAATATCAAATACTTATAGGAACGCACAAAAAGAGGCTGTCTCAAAAGTGATGTTTCATCACCTTTGGGCGCCTCTATACTTCATATTAGAATTTTTTTAAATAAACTTGTTTATGAGTGTATTTATCTTACTAATGAAGGATGATGACCGTGCTTTGGCACGTGATTGGCTTGATTTAACCTCTTTTATTGAAAAGCGAGAGGTTACCTTTACTCCGGTGCTGCACCCCAAAAGTTAGAGTGAAAAAACTAACTTTTAAGGTGTTTTT
>NZ_CAPG01000019.1:0-143686 GCF_000321185.1 Bacillus sp. AP8 | reverse complement strand
GCCTCTTTTGTTTGTTATTTTACTTAGCACGCAACGTGTATTGTGTTCAGAAACACATATCAAAAACACTTAGGATTTAATTTCTCTTCTTCCTCTCAAAATACCCCTGCAATCGATACTCACAAATCTGCTTCGTGAAATCATAAACAATTCCTTCATCTTCTGCCCCAACATCAAAAGTAGGGCCGAACACACCTTTTTGAAACTGCAACATACCCTTAGAACTTCCACTCCACTTAGTCATTGGCATTTTTTCAATTAACCCTGCAACCTTGCTTTCGTTGTAATTCCACAGTTTTTTCGTTGTATTGTCACTAAAATCAATACGTTTACGATATTCTTTTTCTGTTAGATATTTATGAAAGAAGTAAGCCACTTCCTTAGCTGTAATAGGCTTCATCCAGTTACTAGGTCCTCTTTCGAGCATAGCTAATAGCAATATCATCTTATAACTTTTTGCCATTCCTGTTCTTTCTACTTCATAGAACCAGTCTTCATACCGTTGGAAGACTTCTCTTTCATGTTCATTTAATTGATCTGCCCACTGTAGGAAGGCAAAATACGATTTAAATTCTTGCTTGAATAATCGACTATCTTCAGAGCCATGCATATGCATTTCTAAATATGATGGTCTTCTTCCTAACTCCAACTTTACTTGCTCATAGCTCGCTTTAAGCATGTCTTTGCGTGGCATCTTTTTCTTCGCTAGTTCTTCGATTAATTGCTTCGCTTCTAGCTCAATCTCTACCAGACAACCTTCTGGTAATACTCGCTCTTGAGCTGTTTTTTTCTTCTCATCTCCAGGTAAGTAGAATAACGACTGTTTGATGTCAGCATTTCGATAATTGGCAATTAAATCAATAATGACACAATACGATTTTCCTTCTGCGATTCGCAAGCCACGACCAATTTGCTGCGTGAAGACAGTTAATGACTCTGTTGGACGAGCAAACAATAATGTATCTACAGTAGGAATGTCCACTCCCTCATTAAATAGATCGACTGTCATAATGCAATCAAGCTTACCTTCAGCTAATTGTTTAATGGCTTTTTCACGAGCAATAGATGATTTCGAGTGCAGACTGACTGCCTCTACACCTTGTTTATTAAAGTATTGAGATAAATAATCCGCCTGTACAATACTAGAACAAAAAACGATAGTTCTCGTTTGACGATATTTCATCCACGATTGAAATATATGCTCAGCAACTTCTTCCTTCAATTGTGCAACAGCAAGCTCAGCTGCATCATATTTTGTTCCTAACCAACGAATTTGCGAGTAGTTCGTTTCATCGTAGACTCCATAGTAATGGAAAGGAGCTAGCCACTGCTTTTGAATTGCTTCAATAAAGTCGATACGGTAAGCCACATTCCCATCACAAATGGCATAAATATCTCGGAAATCATTGCGATCTGGTGTTGCAGTAATCCCTAATAAAAATTGTGGTTGAAAGTACTGCAACGCTTTCTGATACGTATTTGTTGCTGCGTGATGAAATTCATCGACAATAATTAAATCAAAATCGTCTGGTGAGAATATTTGTAAATGACGCTTTCTACTTAAGGTTTGAATAGAAGCAAAGATAACTTCTGCATCAGGATTTTTTTGTTTTCCATTATAAATACCAGTTGATTTATCGGAAATAACCTTTTTAAAGGACGCTTCTGCTTGATACAGAATTTCCTCTAAATGAGCAATAAATAAAATACGTGAATAATGTTTGGCAAAAAAAGCGGCCAAATACGTTTTTCCTAAACCAGTGGCCATGACAATCATCGCTTTGTCATAACCTTCTTCTCTACTATTTTCTAATTCTGCTAGCGCATCGATTTGAGCAAATCGTGGAGCGATAACCGTATATGGCGCAGTAGGCTCAATTATTTGTTCTGTATACTCAGCACCATCTTCTCCTTTATCAACTGGTAGTGTCATTTCAATTTCTTCTCGTTCTGACCATACGCGGACTAAACTAGTATTCTTTTGATGGAATTGATCATACTCTTCCTTATATTGTTTAGCCGTTTCTTCATTTAAAGAGACAGTAGATTCATGATAAAAGACGTTAAAGAATTCAGTTACTACCCGTTCAAAGGCTGTTCCTTCTTCACCCTCTTGTACAGAAATATTCCACTCTACCCCTTTTGTCAAAGCCGATTTTGAAAGATTAGAAGAACCTACAATGAATGAACCATTCTCTTCACTCTCAAATATATAAGCCTTCGGATGAAAGGAAATTCCTCTACTTTTCCATAAGCGAACTTCAATCGACGGATGAATTGAAATCAAGTGCTCCAATGCTTCAGGTTGCGTAATATACAAATAATCACCTGTCACAACCTTGATATCCACACCTCGTACAGCTGCTTCTGTTAAGATAGGATCCAATAGCTTTACTCCTGAGTTCATAACAAAAGATGTTAATATGTAGCATGATTTAGCATGACTTATATTCTCTTTCAAACTCGCTACCAAATCATGCGTAATTAATTGAACCTTACTTGTCATCTTCAACCTCAATTAAATAAATCTTCTCTTGAAATCCACCACGCTTAGCTGCCTTCTCTTTACGAACCTGCTCTAGCTTCTCAGGAGTTGAACCATGACAATATGTTAATGTATGAATTATTTCAAGCAAGTCCGCTAATTCTTCTACAGCATCCTCATCATTTTCTGCTTCAAAATACTCATTCAACTCTTCCTTACTCTTAATCTTTAATTCTTTTACATATTCTTCTTCATCCAAAATTCTTGTTGTAAACTTCTTTCCTGTTTTTTCAATTATATTTGGAATTAAATCTCGAACTAATTTGTTATGTACTGGCATAACAACACTTCCTTTCTGTTATTGATAATTAATTTTTTACTTTTGAAGGTTGCTTATTTCAGTAAAATCCTCTAACAGGATTTGTACAAGAAAATCGAACTACATACTCCTTACCCGTTATTTTTTGAAGAGTTTTCTTAATCAGTAAAGTATACCTCTCTTCTAACTAGTCTCGTGCAAATTCGTTAGGAGTCGCTACGATAATTGTATCGAATTCTATTCTTAATACATTTGTATTTTTTAACCAATTTTCAAAGCTTGGCTTACTCACTATTTTCTTCAATTCTACTAATACTTCTGTCCAAATTTCTTGAATATTATCTAAAGGTTTTTCACTTTTTGCTTTCGAAGAACCTTCTTGCACTTCCTCTTTAATAGTGTCTACCTTATATTTTCTTGATTTTTCAAGAATTCCTGTAGCAATACTATATTTTTATTAAGAATTGTCTTCATTATATTCATCTCTTCTATCATATCTTGGACTTGTTCAACTGTTAAAGGTTCTTTATTCATAGGATTTAACTGCCTCCTTATTTGTAATAAACATGGTGTGTCTCAACTATATACAAACTTCTAGATCTCAGCTTCAATGATGTAAACCTAAATAATTATTAACCTTCATATACGTTATCAATTATAACAAGAACTAGAACTATACGTTGTTTTCTCAATTTTAAAAAGTACTCTTATAAATCAATATAGTCCGTATAGCCTAATATTATTTCTACTACTAAGCTCTACTTTTTCTTTTTTAATACATTAATTCCTTACCAGTGTAAATAGTTGATCCATTTGTCATTAGCCACCACCTTTTCAACTATGCTATATTGAAAATAAGAGGTGACATAAGTGATTACAAATGAAGAGATAAGAAGTTTATTGAAAAACAAAGAACTGCTTGAACTTTATATTCAACAAAAAGAAGTAAACACGTTAATTAAGCTACTCATTACAAATTTAGATCCGGCTTTACCAAACATACAAAATGTTAGTAGTGCATTTGAAAACAATCAGCCCTCATCACTGTCAGACCTTCTAAAAATCTTACTTCCATCCGAAGACATCCATTTTTATAACAAAAAAAATAAAGAAAACAGAATCCATAAATTTCGCAAGCTTCCTATAAAAGAATACGATGTGCATGAACTGTGGTCTCATATTCTATTAGATCTTAGTAAAATAGTGAAAAAACCTAGCTTTGAAACATGGTTATTATCTGCCAACGCAGAAGCAATTTCCAAAACCACTTTGACTGTATCTGCTCCCAATGAGTTTGCTAGAGATTGGCTAGAAAATAGATATAGAACACTCATAGTCTCTTCACTTCAAGAATTAACAGGTCAATCATTCACTATTTCTTTCATTGTTAAACAAAAAGAACTAACTTAATTAAGATTACAGCAAATATAAATAATCGTTAATTATTCATTAAAAAGCGATTGGGCCAATTAATCCAATTATCAAGCAGCAAGATTAATCATTAAATACATATATTTTTACACATATGATATAAGTATTAGCAAGTTAAAAGGAAGTACCTATAATTCAAAATTATTCTATACACATACACTTCAAGGACAGAAAGTCTGTTACAAAAGTTTTCTGTCCTTAAAGATACTTTTAATCTACTTAATTCTTCTTATTTTTATAAAACGGACTCAAGTTCATAAATAATCCCTTCATCTCTTCACTAGTCACCCCATTATTAAATAGATATTCTAGCAAATCTTCCTGCCGTGCTTGACCAAGGCTTAGTCGATAAAGAGATAAGATTTTGATCAGTCTTTCATATTTTGCACCATCTCGACTTAGTGGGTAGGATGGAACAATTCGTTCAATTTTATAAGGTTGATTACCAGGCAGACACCAGAATGGAATCAGCTCACATGAATCATCTGTTCTTTCTTGCTCATTCGCGACGGCGAACAATTCATTCCAAATGTCTTTTTCAAAATGAATCGTTTTATATTTTTCCGCTATGTTTTTTCGAATCGCTAGGCATTTGTAACGATTGATTCTTCCTTCTCTTTGCTCCAAATCAATAGGATTCGAAGGTAGATTCCAATGAACAATTTTCCGACAATAATGGTGAAAATCTAGACCCTCCTGTCCAATGGACGTGCTCGCTAATACAAATGGTCTAAAAGGCGAGTTAAAAGCAAGGCGAATATTGTCTTTTCGCTGAGTGCTTTTTTCATCTATTTTCACATCAACAAATCCGACAGCATAATTGGTTCTCATTTTCATATAGCTGTCTCTTGTTCCTTTTTTCCGTTTTTTTGCAGTACTGATTCGATTCTTAAATGTATTGAAATTGTCGACATTATAGCTAGCCGTATGGGTTCTTAGTGAGTTGGTCATTTTGTCGGTTAGTATCTCATTAGCGAACTCTTTGCCTTCTTCAGATACATCCAGTCCTTCAGAAAGCATGTGAGCGTACTCATCTAGCATCGCTTGCATATTGCCATCGACACAGTATTTCAATACATTTTGCCAATGCGCTCCTTCTTTTCCAGTCCCATATTCTAATTCAACGATAGCAATCGCTTCTTGTCCGTTGAAGCGGTCAATTATTGTTTTAGCAATCGCTACTGCTTGCATAGGTGCTCGCGGAACATTCACTCCCAGCATACGCAAGGCGCAAACCGCAGGTGAACCAAGCACCATATTCGTTAACACATCCACTAAATCACTTGGTTTTTTCCCTAATACCGGTCGCTCTTCACTTTCATATAATTCTCTTAAACGATCAAAATGCTTTCTTAATGCCCCTTGATCATCTGATTCATCTGTTTTTCCTGCCATCATTTGTGGTTCTTCAAACCAGTTTTGAATCACTTCTTCCTTTAAATCTAATAATAGTGGTGCCATGTAATACCAGCGCTGATCCTCTCTTCCATCCTCATCCTTGGTTATATATGAAATTTGATGTAATAATTGGTTTATTTTCTCTTTGATTTGATGCTTCCATTCCGCTAATGAACGCTTTTCATTAAGTGCTATAATTGGATTAAAAAGTTTGGCCAACGTTACAGACGGATACAATAAGCAAAGAAAATTCATATTGGCCGGAAGCTGATCTCTCATTGTAAAGGTTAAACGTGGTGCTGGAAATCTTCTCTGTGCAAAATATGTTCGATTATCAACTTGTTTATTTTTGATTTTCTTCTTCGTTTTCGACGTTACCGAAATTAATTGCCCTACCGTTCGCTTTTCCGCTTCATATGAAACCAAAGTGGCAATCGAACGAGGTACCATTTCCCAAGCGGAGAACACTAACACCTTTGAAAAATGCTCGTGATTCTTAAAGGAACCACCAAACTCATAATACGGTAGAGACGGTGGAATCCACATAAGCTTTTCTGCTCCCTTTGGAAGTGCATTTTCCTGTAAATTTTTCATGCGGGCATTCGTAATCGGTAAATCACCGTATTTATTAATGGTCGCTCGATTTACCCATAACTTCGCATTTTTTGCTTTACTAATTTCATTTGGATGCTTGATGAAATAGTTCGTGATTTTTTCCTTCAATTTATAATGCTCCATATACGACATCGTGTATGGTGCTGATTTGATGTATTCCACTGGTAGATTTTCTGGTAAGCCGATGTTTTTCAATAAATGATTCATTTCTACATATGACAAAACATCGTCCTCAGAAATTTCTAGCTTTCCATTGTGATTACTCACATCAATTAAATCGGCTGATCCTTCAATGACTGATCTTTCTGTTCGGACAATGCCTTTATACAGCATGTCCTCGGCAGCTGTTTTCTTAGCGGTAATCATTGCAAAATGATCCCTTGTCATCTCTCCTAATGAAATCGAATAATCCTGCCAAATCGCCGTGAACTTTTCCTGCTGTTCAGGATGATTTTCAAACAAAAACTGTGTGACCTGCATAAATTCTTTGTAGTGACTATCCTCTTGCTGCTCATTCATTTCTTCTAGTGTTGAATACAGCTTATATGGAGTAGCTGACAACAGTAAAATTTTCACTTTTTCATTATTCTCTTGCTCTATATTGAAAAATTTCTTTGCTAATAAAGCTGTTTCGCTATCACTATCCGAGTGAATCAATTCTGGAAATCGTTGAAACTCATCCATAATCACTAAATCAGGCTGTATTAAATCCACACTAATTTCAGCCATCATTTTTCGAAGTCGATGAATCACTTTATTTCTTTCTCGAGTATTATTCTCACCCTTTTTTATGTGATTGCATGCTAAAATGATTTCTTGAAGCATAGATTCATATTGTTGAAAATACAAATCTATTTTTTCAATCATTGTTAGAAGATAGTTCCCTTCATTACTTGCATCACACTCAGCTACCTTTCGTTCATACTCTGGTGCCCAATATCCCCACCCTATGAACGCTTCATTGATGAGTAATGTCTCTAATTCAGTAAGATGTCTTTGAAATGCAGGATGTTTCTTTAACACAGCAAATATAAGAGCTCGCTCATTTACATTTCCAGAACCACTAGTCAAATTAAAAGAAGTAGAAGGTGTTAAAGGAATCAATTGAATATAATTGTTCTTAAGCTTCGTATCATGTATGCTTTCAAATATTTTCAAATGCTGCATCGATAGTCGAGTATCAGAAGAATTTTCTACCGTTACATTTGGATCAATTTTCAATTTATTAAGGTTTTGCCCAGCAATACTTTGATTCGAGCAAACATAGACCACCTTAAATAAATCATCGTCCAGTACCTCGCGATGATATCGTGCCATTTTCGCTATCACACCACGGCCAATTAATGTTTTCCCAAGACCTACCTCATCTGCAACTAACACACGTGAATAGTCATGAATAAACAAATCGGATACTCGATCAACTGTGGCCCGTTGAAAGTCTTTTAATCCTGCTAAAATGTTATCCTCAATTCTTTGTATATCCATTATCTTTTCACCTTCTTCGCTACTGCTAGAAACGTTGTATATACCGATTCAAAATCTTCTGGAATAATTTCTTTATCCCGAATCATTTCGATGATTTGATGGATATCCTCTAGCTTGTGTGGTGCTTCTGCTGTTGCCTTTAACATATTCTCATATATAACAGGCTGACTTGTTTCACTAGCATGTGTAAGGACTCCCAATGAATGACGTTTTAACTCCATTTGTTCCATTGCTGACAATAAATAATCATCCGCTAATAAGAAAGAGACATATTGAAGAAAGGTTTGCTTATCTTGAATAATAAGCTGATAGACCTCAGAATCTCTTTCTTCAGGAATTCCTTCTGTAACAATTTTGATTACTCTTTCAAGCGATTGACCATCCTTACTCACTTTTACTGAATAAAATTCACCTAATTCAATTAAACTTAAGTTATCAAAAACTGTGATTTTTTCTAGTGCTTGTTCTCGCTTACTTAATAATGGTGATATCGTTAGCTTTACATCCAAAGGTATTTCAGCTAGATGAACTTCGACACGATAGATATCATCTTTTTGTTTGACCTCTGCACTAGGCTTTGTGCGACAGATTTGTTTAATCGCTTTTTGTAACTGGTTTGATAGCTCATCGTCTACTTGTTCAAAATTCGGTCGTTCACTTACCAATTCAAATGGACTTTCTGCTTCATCCTCACCGAATAAATCATCCAAAAGCTGTGTAATTTTAAACCCGTATTTTTGATATTGAAGCTTCAACAAAAACTCGACATTTCCATTAAAGGCATTGTGGGAGCAGTTGGCTGAACCTATATAAATATGATGCTGACTATACTTTGTTCGCAAATACATTTTAGCGTGAATATCCTGTAGCTTAGCGACACTTTGTTGTTCATTGTTCTCACTTAAGCTACTCTCACCCTCAACCACAAAATCCTTTAGTACATAGATAGTAAAACCGTCAAATATCTCATCACACAACTTAGCTAACTCCGCTCTTCTCGTTATTAATATTTTCGTAGCATTTGTTAACGAAAGAGAATGGAGCTCCTTCAAAGTACCTTCACTTAAAAAAGGAGAAAAAATCAGCAGATGATGATACGTCTGAAAAATTTCTGTTTCTTCTTTTCCATATCCTTCAATGCCAATAGGGTGAAAATCAAAGGACGGGATGTTTTTATCAAGCGGATTAAAATGAACATAATCTAATTCTTCAATCAGCTTTTTCATCTTTTTCGTTTTTCGATCCCGTTTCGCAAATGGAATGAGAAAGGAAAGAAAATCAGCTAATGGTCTATTCTTTAAGGTTTTACGTTTATTTTTCTTGCCTTCTAAGCAAACAACCATATCCCAGCTTCGATCAAAGGTTAAGTTTCGACTTAAAACAATTAAGCGAAAAAGCGATTCTCCCTCGTTATTCAAATATTTAATGACCCATAGCTTTGGATGAAAGGATTTTTCATTTTGTAACGCCACTTCAAAGACATTGTTTTCAAGTAGCGAAAAGATAGAATTACTTTTTTGCGGTACTTTAATTTGACCGGCCTCACAAAAAACCGCGAACTTATCCGTACTTTTCCGCAGACCTTCTAACATAAATAAAGGATTCGATGTAAAGGTTTCATCCATTTCCTCTGATAAGCTTAGAGATAAAGGAATCCCAATCAACGCCTCTAGATCTAAGGAATACGTTGTCCCCATTGCAAAGTCTAACTCATAGCCTTCGGCTGGAATGAGCAAATCACTATAGTTCAGTCTATTCTCAGCTGGTTTTAACATCATGCCTTCTCCAATCCATTGTAAATATCTGCAATAATTCTCTTCGCGTCATGAAATCTATACTGCAAACGAGTATGTCCACCGTACCAGTCGCCATCCTTATAGGCATACACCTTATAGTTTCGTAGCTTTGCTCGTTCTTTTCCTTTAATACTCATTTCTCGCTTTATAATAACCTGATCGATAGCCTCTTCATTATTCGTTAGAACAACTTCTTTCCATTCTTTAATAAAATGACGAAGCTTGATATTCGTAATGTCTAATCGAGAAAATATGCTTTCATAATCAAAAGTAGCAAGTTCCTTTTGTACATATGAACTATTGATCCATTGCTGCCACTTTTTATTTGCTTCTTCATTTTTCCCATCGGATAAAATAACGTTATATCGAATAATCGCTCCAAAGATAAACTCACTGAAATCTGTCGCCATCTTAAAATCAGCTTTTATATGGTCAGGCAAATCATTCAGATGAATCGACTCGAAATAGCTAGCGTCAAAAATGGACTCTCCATCCTTTTGCAAAATATGAGCAAATAACGAGTCTTTGGTTGCTTGTGCCTTTAGAATGCGATCCTTTAAAAACTTTGCCTCTTCTGCTGTTAACTCCATCGAAATATCTTCCTTCCAATCCTCATCAGGAAGAAGGCTTCTCCAAAACGTACTAGAGATTTCTCCAGAAAGAGCATCTGAATCATCCTCTTGCATTCCTTCCTTTTCAAATCCACTTGATTTCAACATATCTTTATGGTTCTTTATCTTACAAAATTCTTTTGCATAGCCATCTAATGATAAAAGTGGATATTTGAATATTTCAAACGTCCGCAAGCCACTCCAATAAATACTGGAAGGCTTTCGTTTTAACCCTTTTCCCGCACGTGCACCAATCACACCTTCTGTTCCCTTTTCCTTTAAAACTGGAATTAACGCTATTTCTTCGCTATATAATTTTTTAAGAAATTTCTTCGAATCTCGTATATTACCTCTTTCTAGTTCCATTAGAATATACGGTACAATAAAGAAATACTTCGCTCTTGTCTGGATCGTAGAAGTCCCTGGAAAAAATACATCCGCAAATCCATCCCTAATTAATCCAATTCCTAGTTCATCAATTGCCTCTGGTGTCGCTAAAGCTTGAAGGACTGACATCACTTTATTTCGATGTTCATTCGAATAATCAATCCAACCTAGTTGTATTTTTTGTAACATCTTCTATCTCTCCATTTTTCCTTGATTGTTTAAGTTTATAGGACAAAATTCATAAATCTATTATATCAACATTTTTTTATCAACTAGCGATAAATCCGATGAGCATTACTTCGTTTATTAACATATAGAATACGTTATATAACCTTTACATGCGAAAGAAAGTCTTCCATCAAAAGAAGGAAGACTTTCTGTTTAGTATCTTTACAAAATAAGATTTAATATTTGATAATGACTTCAATCTTGGTAAATCTAAAGCCTATCAATCGGCTTTCAAATCGAAAACTCCTCCCGATACCACTTCCAGAGTTCTTCTGTCGTTGTAAATTGTTGAGCTAATTCATGACGATTAACTGCTGAAATAAAAGGATCATTTTTAAATGTATCTAAATCAACTTCTTCTAAAATCCATTCACCATTTCGATCATCTTGAAATGTAAAACCATGGTCAAAGATCTCTTTTAGTTCTCCAGGAAACATATGCCCTCGATTTGTATCGTAAAAACACAGTTCTTTTCTGCCAGGAGAATCATAACTGTCCCGAATGATGACATGTAAACATAACTGTCCACCCTTATTTTCATTAGATATAATTGGATTTTTTCTTATGACATAAAGTGCTTGGCCATTTGGCTGCTTTGTTATTTCATTCACTCCAATATTCCTATTTACCCACACACGTAAAAGGCTAATAGCTTTTGAATATCAGCAATGCTATTTCCTTTTTTAAAAGTCTTTTCAATCGGTGTGGTAGAGCTTGAAATCCAAATTTTCAGTTCAGCATCTAAATCAAATGTACCCGCCGTTTCCGTACTAAAGTGAGAAATGCTTTTGTATGGAATCGAATGATATTCTACCTTCTTCCCTGTGATTCCTTGTTTATCAACTAAAATTAATCGATTCCCTGTAAATACGATTAAATCCCTAATTAACTTATATGCTTGCTTTACTTCTTCTCCTGGAAATAAAACATCCTTTAGTTCGTCTGCCACTGCTTCAACATTAACTGAAGACGAATTTCCTAATAAACCATCCATAATACCCATTTCAGGCACCTCCATAAGATTCTTTATTTTTTCGAGTTATCTTTTAAATTTCTTTTTTCAAAATAGCTGTTCCCCATTGAAAATGCACATTTATCATCTAGCTTCACAATGGAATGGATAAAGCAAAATACATGCTCAACACATCATTCTATGAAGGATAAACATTTCTTTATTCCCTTTTTCTATTCACTATATTAGCAAAGAACGTGGCAATATACATGTCACATTAAAAAAGTTTCAAAGTAATAAAATTGCGACTATTTTATAAAGCATACAGAATATTTCATCAACTAAGACTAGAATTCTATCAACAGACTAATGTATAGTAATATCACAAAATCATAAAAGACTGTTTCCTAAAAGATTGTTGTATAAGATTAGTTGAATCATACATCATGAAAGGGAAATGGAGTTGAGAGGAAAGTGCGAGACTCCTGTGAGATCAACGAGACAGATTAGCCCCCACAAGAGAGCGTTAAGGTTCATCATCCGCTTTGTGGAAAGCGAGCATCCTGAAGCAGATTTTTAACTTTTACTCCATTCCTGTTCATAAGCAACAATATTTTCCAAAACGGTCTAATCCAAATATAGGAGGAGTTACTATTGAAATATGAAAGCCAAATTCTTACGTATTTTGACTATTTTCATGCCCATCCTGAAGTAAGCTGGAAGGAGTATAAAACGACTAATAAAATTGCTGAAATACTAGATGACCTAGGGGTAACTTATCGGCGTTTTTCTGATGTAACGGGACTTATTGCCGAGATTGGTGAAGACGATGAAGTAGTAGCCGTACGTGCTGATCTAGATGCTCTTTGGCAGGAAGTGGATGGCGTCTGGAAAGCGAATCATTCCTGTGGACATGATGCTCACATTTCCATCGTTCTTGGAGCACTTTTATACATAAAAGATCAAAAACCTCGTAAAAGGATTCGTTTTATTTTTCAACCAGCTGAGGAAAAAGGCAACGGCTCGATTGCTATGATTCAACATGGGGCCTTAGATGAGGTTCAGTATTTATTTGGAGTTCATCTTCGCCCTATTGAAGAGCTACCTTTTGGAAAAGTGGCCCCTTCTATACAGCATGGAGCAGCTGTTTTTTTAGAAGGAAAAATCAAAGGTACGGATGCACATGGTGCAAGGCCTCATCAAGGTCAAAATGCTATTGATGTACTTGTTGCTCTTCATCAATTCGTGAAAAGTATTTACGTCTCGCCTTTTGAGCCACATTCAGTCAAATTCACAAAAATGATGGCTGGTGGAGAAAGTGTCAATATAATACCCGGAACAGCTGAGTTCTCCCTTGATGTACGCGCACAAAATAATGATGTTTTACAAGCTTTACAAAAACAAATTGAAAAAGGAATAGACGGTTTAAAAACTTTTTATGGAAGAGAAATCGAATATAACTGGTTAGACTTTACACCTGGTGCGGTTATTTCAAACGAGGCAGAAGCCATTGCTGAAGCGGCGATTAAAGAAGTAATGGGTGAAGAAGCTGCTGCGCCTTCTGTGATTTCTAGTGGCAGTGACGATTTTCATTTTTATACGATTAAGCATCCTACCGTAAAAGCGACAATGATTGGATTAGGTGCAGATCTTTCACCAGGCTTACACCACCCTCATATGAGCTTTAATAGAGCTGCTCTTGATTATGGCGCTCGTATTTTAGCCGCAACATTGATGCGGGCTTAGATCACCATTTTGGATATAAAAGGATGTTAAGGAATTTTATATAATAAATTGACTAAATTTACAGAAAAGTATATTATTACATTTAACGACTATTTAAAGACGTTTTTAAATAGTCGTGTCATTTTTAACAGGCTGTTTTCGATAAGATGGTTGTTTTACATGCGTTCGGTATATAAAGCCAGTTGATTAAGACATTGGCTGATTGAAACGTTGCTGCGATATTTCAGAAGCTGGTTTTCATTTATACTCACTACTTGGTATAGACAACGAAGATCACGAGCACAGCCAATAAAAAGAACAAAGGGATTTGGGGGAAAACATATGAAAAAAGAAATCAAGTTTAGTGTAGCCATCATACCATTAGTGGTTATGATTATTGTGATGGCTATAGCCGTTGTTAAACTAGAGCAAGGTCCTCACATACCATTAATCATCGGGACAATCACAGCTGCTCTTGTCGCATGGCGCTCTGGCTATACTTGGAACGAAATTGAACAATCAATGTATCACGGTATTCGTCTTGCTCTACCAGCTGTTGTCATTATTATGCTCGTTGGCTTAACAATCGGTGCATGGATCGGTGGAGGTATTGTGGCAACCATGATTTATTATGGTTTACAAATTATTACACCTTCCTTCTTTCTCGTTTCCATTACCATTATTTGTGCTGTTGTTTCTTTAGCTATCGGAAGTTCTTGGTCAACGATGGGAACAATCGGTGTTGCAGGAATGGGCATTGGTTTAAGCATGGGTATTCCTGCTCCAATGATAGCTGGAGCTATTATTTCCGGCTCATATTTCGGCGACAAAATGTCACCTCTTTCAGATACAACAAACTTAGCCTCAGGCTTAACTGATACGGATTTATTCGTTCATATTCGTCACATGCTGTATACAACTATTCCAGCACTAATCATTACCTTAATTGCTTATACGTTTATCGGTAAAAAATTCGGTGATAATCATTTAGATTCTGCCAACATCGATCAGACGATCCAAGCCTTACAAGACAACTTTGTTATTTCTCCATTTCTATTACTCATTCCATTACTTGTTATTATTCTTGTAGCACGAAAAGTACCAGCCATTCCTGGACTCATCATCGGAATCATTCTTGGTTTCTTTGCACAGATTTTTATTCAAGGAGGTTCTTTCGCAGAAGCATTTACAGCGCTTCAAAGCGGCTATGTGATTGACTCCGGAAATAAAATGGTGGACGACCTCTTTAACCGAGGTGGATTAGATTCCATGATGTATACGGTTTCCATGACGATTGTCGCTATGACATTTGGTGGTATTCTTGAAAATGCCGGCATGCTTGATGCCATTGTGAAACAAATTTTGAAGCTAGCTAAATCAGCTAAATCTTTAGTTGTTTCTACCATTTTATCTTGTTTTACAACAAATGCTACCTGCTCAGAGCAATATATCTCTATCGTTATTCCTGCACGAATGTATGCCAAAGCCTATAAAGATAAAGGATTACATTCCAAAAATTTATCACGAGCACTAGAAGACGGTGGTACATTAACCTCGGTATTCATTCCATGGAATACATGTGGTGTTTTCATCTTTGGTACACTTGGCGTCAGCGTTTTTGAATATGCACCTTATGCCATATTGAACTATGCTGTACCAATTCTTTCTATCATTTTCGCACTAACTGGCTATACGATTACAAAGCTTACAAAAGAAGAATTAGCTACCTTGCAAAATGACGAGAAAGCCATCAATGTAACGAATTAACCATAATACTTTTTAATGAAAAAGATGCTATAGGACTTACTCAAAAAGTCATTTTCATTATTTCATAATGCTCAAAGGAAATAGCTTTCTTTTTTCTACACGATTATTGTTTTCATTAAGAAGGAAAAATAATACTTATTAATTAAGGAAGTGGATTGGAGCGGAAGATGCGAAAATCCTGCGGGAGCAGCGGGACAGGCGAGATCCCAGGTGCTTACGCTGAGGAGGCTTACCGCCGGCCCCGCGGAAAGCGAGCAACCTATAGCGTATTTTAATCGATACTTACGTTTTGTTCATTTGCAACAAAGTTTGTGAAAACAGACTATGTAAGAAGAGATCATAAAGCGAAACACATTATAAAAGCGTAATACATCAGCTTTTATTAAGAAGAAAGAATACACATAAATACTACAGTATGAATCGTAAAGGCGTCTAACAAGGGATTAAAAATCCCTTGTTAGACAACCTTAAGCCTCTTCTTGATTTAAATAATGAATCGGTATTATTGATAAATTTGAGGTATACTCAACTCGTAAATTGCACGAGGGCGTCCTTGATGATAGGTCATTTCTTCACCAACGATTTTTACGTAACCGTGATCTAGTAGCTTTTTAATAGTGCGTTCAGCCGTACGTTTCGTAACTTGTAGATAGTCTGAAAGATCTCCAGCTGTAAAAGTAGTTGACGATCTAGATTTACTAAATTGCATAACTTTTGAAAGATTGGATGGGCTAAGCTTGGTTTTTTTAGCTATTTCAAGCAAGCTTGGATCATCAATAACTAATCGGTTATGCTTCTGTTCATTTGGATACGGACCTAGTAGATTTTTCTCTTCAGTTAAAACATATATACAACTTGTTTCGCTATCCCTTTCAGCAAAACGAAGAGCGATTAATGCATTTTGATTGGCATCCTTAATGGTTAATCCATAACCGAAGCCAATGGAAATACCCTTTTTATATTGAGACACTATATGAGAGAAATCATTTTGTTCTAATAGTAATTCTGTTTCACCACGGCTGCTGTATAGAATATATGAATGCTCATCAAGCTGTTGAATACTACCATTCAATCCGCGTAACATCTCATCAAGATATGAACCTTGTAAATCTATCGATTCATGCGTAGAGATGTATGCAACAGCCACTTGTGCAGCTTTACTTTTTAGGTAATTGGCTTGATTCATAGCTGCTTGAAGGCTATTCATGATATTTTTAGGTGGATCTGTCATTTTCATAACGGGGATATGTAGTTGTTGTAATTGATTGAAAATAGCATGAATACTTGTTAACACGAAGTCAATTTTCTTTTGCTCCCATAATAATTGATGGAAGTGAATAATTCGATCAATATCGAAATCAGCTTGATCTAGTCTATTTTTATAATCAATCATATACATAGATGTTGGATCGACACCTAACATTGTCAAAACTTTCTCCATAATGTTAGAATTAAACAAATCAATCGATACACGCTGTAAGGATGCTTTTTTATGATACAAAATCGAAAGTAAAGAAGTGGCGATTGTCATTTCATCTTGTTCTAAATAAAAGGTAGGAATTTGGAGCTGTTCTCGTTCCGCTTTTGCGAAATAATAAGGTAAAGCCCCTGAGAAATAGACAACATCACAAGGCTTAAGCTGTTGTACCAGTTGGGCTGCTTCTTTCGGCTCCTTATATACATAAGGAATAATTTCAATCGAACTCATTTGATTAGCTACAACGTAGAGTTGCTCCATAAATTCAGTTGAGCCAATAACAGCCATTTTTATATTCATAATCCGATCTCCTATTGCTATGTTATTTTTAAACAAAAAATTTTCTTTGTTTTACGTCTATATAACGACAATTATAGAGAATAGAAAAAATATTGTAAATGAAAAGAGTGAATAGAATGAAAATTACAGCCATACATCTCTTTAAGATTCATCTCCCGCTACATGTTCCTTTTGTGATCAGTTATCATACCTATGACTATATGCCTTCTGTCATTGTTAAAATGGAAACAGATCAAGGCATTATCGGTTACGGAGAAGCAGTAGCTGATGAACATGTAACAGGCGAAACCTGTGAAGGTGTTTACGAAATTTTGAAACACACATTGGCACCTGCCGTCATCGGGAAAAACCCTATGGAAATCGAGAAACTACATGACATAATGAACCATACCATTTATGGGTCTCCATCAGCCAAAGCCGCTATTGATATTGCCTGCCATGATATTATCGGTAAAAAGGTCAATCAGCCTATTTATCAACTTATAGGAGGACGTTATCATCGTGAATTTCCGATTACACATGTATTAAGCATTGATACTCCAGAAAATATGGTGAAGGAAGCTCTAGCAATGATTGAACAAGGCTATCAATCTTTTAAAATGAAGGTTGGTACGAATGTGATGGAAGATATAAAACGAATTAAAGCTGTTCGGGAACAAGTAGGAAATGACATATCCATTCGAGTAGATGTCAACCAAGGCTGGAAAAACAGTTCAACAACCCTGATGGCTTTACATCAATTGCAAGATTGTCAGATTGATTGGATCGAACAGCCAGTACTAGCAGATGATTTAGAAGGAATGGTAGAAGTAAAAGCAAAAAGTATTTTTCCATTAATGATTGACGAAGGCATAAAAGGGTCTCGTGAAATGTTAGAAGTCATTAAAAGACGAGCAGCAGATAAAGCAAATATTAAACTAATGAAATGCGGTGGCATTTATCCAGCTGTTAAACTTGCCGCTCAAGCTGAACTTGCAGGCATTGAATGTCAAATTGGTTCGATGGTAGAATCATCTATTGGCTCTGCAGCAGGATTTCATGTAGCCTTCTCTAAAAAAATCATTACAAGTGTTGAGCTAACAGGTCCTTTAAAATTTTCTTTAGACATTGGTGATTTACATTATGATGTTCCATTCATTCGTTTGACAAATCAACCGGGGTTAGGAATCACGGTGAACCATGATATATTAAAGCGCTTAACAAAGTGCACAGATTCTATTCAATAAGGAAGCTAATAATATGAAGAAATTGTATGAAGGCACACTAAAGAAAAACAATCAAATCGTAAATTTTTACGTTAGAACTCTAGACATTAAAGATCTTACTACTATTCTAGATGTTCAGCAGCAGGTTATCGAACATTTGCCAAACCCAGCCATTCTCTCTCCCCTTTCTAAAGAGGAGTATACGTATATTTTAGAAGGAAATGGCCTTATGATTGGGGCTTTTGATCAGGAGCAATTAATAGCCTTTCGGGCATTATTAGTACCTCCAATGGATGATGCCGATCATTTAGGTAAAGATATTGGTCTTGATGACAATGAACTTTCGAAAGTCATTTATCAGGAAATATCTAATGTCTTACCCGCATATAGAGGAAATAAGCTACAAAAGCTACTTGCTAATCTCATTATGCAAGAACTAGATCACTCGCACATTCCTTATCGATACATATGCTGTACCGTTGCTCCCTTCAACATGCCTAGTTTAATCGATAAGTTTTCACAAGGAATGAAAATAGTTGCATTAAAAGAAAAATATGGTGGAAAGCTCCGCTATATTTTTGTAAAAGACATAGAAGAACCTAACCAACAAAATTGGATTGAGCACATATCTATACCTATGGACGATATCAACGCTCAACAAGAAATGCTTTCAAAAGGTTTGATAGGAATTAAAATGGAGAATGTGGAAGGTAAAGCCTCCATTGTTTACGCTAAGCCTGCAATCATTTAGTGAAATTTCATAAAGAAAAAAGCGATAGGAGCTTGTAATCATTTCCTGATTACGAGCTCCTATTTTTATTTAACACCTTCAGTATGACTATCACATATATTCTATTTTCTCTTATTTTTTATTGACATTGATAATCGTTATCAATAAAATATAAAATTATATTAGAATAACTATTGGAGGATTAACATTTGGATATACCTATTATGATTCATAAAATCGCACTTGTTTTCACAATATTAGTAGGCTTCTTTTTATTATTCAAGAAAAATAGCATTTTACAAAAAACTCATTTTATCTTCGGAATAATAACAGTCGTTTCCATGATTATTTATTTATTTCGCAGTTCCTTTAGCACGACGGGATATAGCATTTATACCGGTCTTCTTATCATAGCTTTTCTTACACCAAAGGTATGGAAGCATAAAAAAGCATTTTATAGCCATATCTTATTTACTATATTAGCTATTACTTGGCTCATTCTGATACATCTTATCTAGATTAGGAGTTTACAACATGAAAAGAATTGGATTATTTCTATTAGCTTGGGTGGTTTTTGCCATTGGAATGATAGGAGTCATTCTCCCAATTCTCCCAACCACTCCATTCATTTTATTGGCTGCTTTCCTATTCGCCAAAAGCTCAAAGAAATGGGAGACATGGATTAAAAATAAAAAAGTATATAAAAAGTACGTGTTGTCCTATAAAAAGAACAACGGGTTAACGATTAAACAAAAAGCGGAAATACTGACTTCCGCTTATCTATTGCTGTTTATTAGTGGATGTCTAATGAATCATATTCATATTCGTCTTTTTCTTATCGCATTAGCAATTGTAAAATTTATTATCTTATGGAGGGTTATCCCTTCCATACAAGTGAAAGAGGTTACAGAATGATTCAAAAAGAAATGATGGTTTATGCCAAATTCTATTCATTGTTCAAAATTCTAGGGTGGATCACCGCTCTACAAATAATCAATTTGCTAGCAAATATCCTGATTGCAGTAGGAATAGCCGCAATCCTTTCAAAAATGTTTTCACAGCAAGCATTATCTATTAGTTCAAGCTTCTACCTTTTTGGAGTATTGATAGTAATCATAAAAGGTCTATGTCATTATTACTCTACAAAATTAACACATTATACATCACATGAATTGAAATATAAATTACGAAGAGAGTTATTAGAAAAGCTTCTATCTCTTTCACCTCAACAAATCACGCAGTTACAAATCAGTAAAATTAGTCAGTTAAGTGTTGAGGGAATTGAGAACATCGACATTTATTACAGCCGATATTTACCACAATTGTTTTATAGTCTTCTGGCTCCAATCCTACTTTTTATCACATTAGCGTTTATTCATTGGAAAATAACCCTATTCCTTTTAATAAGCATGTGTGCGATTCCAGTAGCAATTGTAGCGGCAGTCAAAATAGGAAAACAGATTTTCCATTCCTATTGGAATAAGTACTTAAATGTTGGGAAAAAGTTTGTTGAGGGCGTTCAAGGTCTCCATACTCTAAAAATGTACGATGGAGATCAAGAGTATCAACAACTGATGAACAAAGAATCAGAGGATTTTCGAGTTATGACTATGAAAGTACTACGTATGCAGCTTCAATCCATAACCATCATGGATCTGGTCTCTTATTTAGGAACAGCGGTAGGAATTGTCTTTACCATCATTGCTTACAGAAACGATCATTTAACTTTGTTCGGTTTTATTTGCTTTGCGATCTTAGCCGTGGAGTTTTTTGTACCGATGCGATTACTAGGTTCTTATTTTCATGTGGGTCTAAACGGTATGAGTGCCTTAAAGCTACTTACATCTATTTTAGAAATGAAAAGTGAAACAAGCAAAAAGCTTTCTACTGAACCGCTAGACGGTGAGATTCATATACAAGATGTTTCCTATACGTATCCTGACAAAAGCTCTAGCTTTACGCTGAATCCATGCACCTTTACCATTAAAAAAGGCGAATTGATTGGTATCGTAGGTCAATCCGGTTCTGGCAAAACTACTATAAGTCAGCTTTTGCAAGGTTTTATACAGCCATCTACAGGGACAATAACAATTGGTCATAAGAATATGAAAAACATTTCTCCAGAAGTCATCCATGAGTATATTGGTAGTGTGAGTAATCATTCACACATTTTTGAAGGAACGATATTCACAAATTTACAAATGGGCTGTTCAACATTAACAGAAAAACAAGCTATTGAGATGTTGCAATTCGTTAAACTACATGAATTTTGTGCTAAACTTCACGCTCCTGTCCAAAGTGAAGGAATAAATTTATCGAGCGGTCAACGTCAAAAGCTAGCTATCGCTAGAATGTTAGTAAAAAACCCATCTGTGATTATCTTTGATGAAGCAACAGCTAATATTGATCAACAAAGTGAATATGACATTTTTCAAATGATTAAGGACCTTCAGAAACAAGGAAAAACAATTATTGTGATTACACACTATCTCCCAAATATCATACATTCTGATGAGATTTTGGTCTTTAATCAAGGAAGTTTAGTAGAAATAGGAAAACATTATGAACTATTAATTAAAGAAGGGATTTATGCTCATCTATATAAAGAGCAACATTCTCTTGAGGTGAACGCGTCATGAAAGATTTAAAACAATTAGTTTCTATATTAAAGCCATTAGTTCCTCATATGATAGTAACCATTTTACTAGGAACATTGGGATATTTAGCGATTACAGCTATAAGTGTATTCGGCGGAATGGCCATTATTCAAATTGGAGGTTTTGCTGAATATGGCAGCATTTCGTTCCTTATGACGATCATCATCCTTTCCGGGATATTTCGAGCTATCTTTCGTCTTAGCGAGCAATATTGTACACATTATATAGCATTTCGATTATTAGCTATCATTCGAGATAAAATTTTTTCTATTACACGCTCATTGAGTCAAGGACAGCTAAAAAGATTCCAAAAGGGCGAGTTTATGAATATCGTAACAAAGGATGTCGAGCTTCTAGAAGTCTTTTATGCTCATACAATCGCACCTGTTTTCATAGGGATATTAACAACGATTGTTTACGTTAGTCTTTTTACTCTATTACATCCTTTATTTGGTGTAGTCGCATTACTCGCTTATGTAATGATTGCTTGGATCATTCCAAAAGCAGCCTATCGATTTGGTAAAGACGCTGCAGAATCCTATCGTAACCGATTTGGAATATTAAGCAACTTACTAATGGATTCTATGCGAGGCATAAAAGAGTTAATCATTTTTGGTTATCAAAAACAAACGGTAAATGGAATGGACCAACATAGCAAACAACTAAATAGCACGACTAAATCTTTGAAAAAACATGAAGGTATACTAAAAGCATTTACGGATTGTGCGCTATATGTAACTATTTTTATTCAAGTCATCCTATCTATTTATTTATATCGTAATCATTCTATTGATGGAGCAACAGCACTCCTTGCTCTTTTACTTTTGATTTCATCCTTTGGGCCAAGTCTAGCGCTATCACAGCTCAGTGCAAGCTTAGTGCATACATTTGCTAGTGCAAAACGCGTATTACAATTGCTCAATATTAAACCAGAGTTTGCGAATGAAGGTACTGAAAACATTGATGATATAAAAAGTATTTCTTTTCATAACGTGTCCTTTGGTTATGAAAATTCGGACATCCTATATCAACATGTCAATATGGAATGGAAAAAAGGAGAAATCGTTGGCATTAAAGGATCGAACGGTGTAGGGAAATCTACTTTAATTTCTCTTCTACTCCAAGATATACAACGTTCTACAGGTCAAATTTTGATCAATAATCAACCGATTGAAAGTTTTCAATCAGACCAAATACGTAATCAATTCAGTACAGTTGATGCTCACACGATTGTATTTTCAGATACATTCCGTAGAAATATAACGATGTTTAAGGAAAATTATCATGAAGATGAAATTATGGAGGCTTGTAAAAAAGCAGGCTTACTAGAATTTATATCCTCGCTCTCAAATGGTTTAGATACGTATATGCAAGAATATGCCGGTAATATATCAAGTGGTCAGCTTCAACGCATTGCCTTAGCTCGACTATTTCTAAAGAACTCACCTGTTTATATTTTGGATGAACCAACAAATAATTTAGACGTTATGAATGAAAAACATATTATAAAGACAATCCAAGAACATGCTAAAGATAAACTAGTGATTATTATTAGCCATAATGATTCCATGTTATCGATAGCTGATCGAATCTATCACATTAATCAACAAACTATTGAAATAGCTTAATAGACTGAGGCTGTCTCAAAAGGGATTTCCAATCACTTTTGGACGCCTCAATACTCTATAATTTATTCTTTTTTACGAACAGCATTGTTCACGGGTGTATTTTTACTTTCTTATAAAAGTTCATGTTACGCACGTTGTCATGCATCATTTTGTTGTATTCACTTTTGTTTCACCTACAACGAATAATTTCTTTCTAAAATACTCCTAAACTTTCTAGTAAAAGATAAACCCCCGTACTAATCAGCAACACATATGTAAAGATCCGAAAGACCTTTTGAC
Organism: Bacillus sp. AP8; assembly: GCF_000321185.1. Classification (NCBI taxonomy): domain Bacteria; kingdom Bacillati; phylum Bacillota; class Bacilli; order Caryophanales; family Bacillaceae; genus Bacillus; species Bacillus sp. AP8. The sequence continues at coordinate 120,210 of NZ_CAPG01000019.1, read as the reverse complement.
TAATCCATGTAAAAAGGATTTGTCCAATATACAAACCAATACATACAACGGGAATAGCATACAGACTAGATTCCCATACTAACTTATTCGTCCCCGTAAAAATAATTTGAGTAATTAGGCTAATAAAATAAATAACAAGGAAGAATGCAAGAGTAGTAGCTCGAATCTTTTCTTTTTTTGCATTCGTACCTGTAAAATAAAGCAAAAGCGGTGGACCTGGCATCCCTATACTCGTTGTTAGAATGCCCGAAATACCTCCAACTATGAAATCTCTCGTATTTGTCGCCTTAATTTTAAACTGACAAATGAATAAGACCGTTAAGAGTAATAAAATAAGGCTGACTCCTAGTTTAATCGTATTAATATTCATCGTCATAAAGATTGCAACACCAAAAGGTACGCCGACAATACTTCCGATTGTTAGTCTTTTTAATAGCACCAAATCAATCTCTTTTCTGATCTTTCGTATTAAAGAAACGGATATGAGTAACGATAAAATAATAGTAATTTGTACCGCTTCTTCCGGTGAAAATAATAGCAGTAAAAAAGGCGTAGCCATAATCGAAAAGCCAAAGCCTGTGCTGGTTTGAAGTATCGATGCAACTAAGATAATAGTAAAAAAGAAGATATACGATCCCAAAATCCCCCTCCTCTATTGAACAACTTATGATTAAAATAGTTTAAACCATGCTCAATACACCAATTATATCCATTCCAGATTACAGCTTCAATGAACTGACATAATAAAAAGAGAAATCTCATAAGAAGACTTCTCTTTCTTTTCCAATGAAATTATGTACTTTTACTCATTCTTTTCTCTCGTTTCATCTGTGGTAATTGCGGCAGTACTAAAGCTAGTAAGATCAATAGCACACCAAGCCATTGAAGCAAGGACACCTCTTCTTTCAGCACGAACATTGATAGTAGTATAACAACTGGTAATTCTGCTGATCCAAGAATTGTTGCCAATCCAGTACCGATTTTTGGAACACCTGCTGCAAATAGAATCGGAGGAATGATCATTCCAAAAATGCCGAGCATAATTCCATACTTCCATAATCCTGTATAACTTTCTGCATGTGCGAGAAAAGTTGGTGGAAAAACAATGGTTATTGTGATTAATGCGCCTGTTCCGATATAATAGCCCTTTGTTAGACTTTGCATATTAGGTGAGATAACCCCATTAAAATAAATAGAAAAAGCGTAAGAAACAGCAGAAATTAGTCCTAAAACGACACCAACCATATTCCACTCTACGTGACTACCAATAAGCCCACCTGATAAAGCTGTTCCAATCAGGATGATGATAATTGTGATCACATGAATTCGACTTGGAAGCCTCTTATTGGTCAAAGAATCTAATAATAATCCTATCCAAGTAAATTGAAAAAGCAATATAATTCCGAGTGAGGCAGAAATGTGTGAAAGAGCCATATTATAGGTGATACCTGTTATAGCCGTTACGATTCCCGCTGCCATAAGCTGAAGTTTTTCTTTCTTAGTTGTAGATACACCTTTGATTAACATGATGATACTAAGCATGATCCAACCACAAATATATTGAGAAAAAACAACCTCTTGTGGCAGAAAACCTTCACCATAAGCAAATTTTACAATCGTTGAAAGAACACCGAAGCTACAGGAGCCAATTAAAACATATAATGCGTATTTCATATTTTTCCTCGTTTCTAGCTGTGTACCTTAATCATTCCATTAAGAGCTTTATATCATATGAATTATTCAATACCTATTTGAGATTATAACACTCTAAATCTAAAAATATAATGTTTTATATAGCCGTATTCTTGATCTTCCTTATAACAATCTTTCGATACATTCCATTCATCATGATAGGTGTATCCTCTTCTATACGTAATAGCTGATTGTTTTTTTGAAAGATGTCTTCAAATACCAAACTAATATCTGTTCCTAATACTTTAATAACTCCCTTCATTATCTTTTTTGAAATAGAAAGTCTTTGATTGACCGGAGCAAATTTATTGAAAATAATAATCTTCCCCTGTGGTTTAACCACTCTAGTCATTTCCTGTAGGCATCGCTCTGGATTTGGAACCACTGATAAAATCAGACTAGCAACAATTATATCAAAATCTTCATCCTCAAATGTTAGATTTTGCGCATCCATTTCTTGAAACACAATTGATTTTTTATGATATTTAGCTTTTGCTTTATTAAGCATGTCTTTCGAAAAATCTATGGCCGTTATGTTTAAGTTATGATGCAGAACCATTTCAATATCCGCTCCCGTTCCCACTCCTACAAATAAGATCTTTTGCCCTTCTTGAAAAGAAATATTTTGAAAGACACTCTCCCTAGCCTTCAAGAAGGCACCCGTATTAAAAAAATAATCATAAAATGGTGACCAAATTTTATAAATGACTTTATTCCATGAATTAATTAATCATTCTACTTCACCTCATCTAGCCTTTTAGATTCGAAAAATGCCTATGCACTATCTGTATGCAGTTTTCCATTAAAATCCACACCTATTATATAATATATGTGCATATTAACATATATTATATAATTTGTATTCATGAAATAAGCATTTACACTTCTATCTGATTTTCATAATAATTAGTGAATACAAAAAAGAAGTAAGGAATCCATTCCTTACTTCAACTTATGAAAACTTAATCATGAGCTACCTGTAAACTTTTCACCTCTCCAACAAATTCCGATTCTGGTCTAAAAATAACATTATTTTCTGATTGCTCTAAGATATGAGCCGTCCAGCCTACAAATCTACTTGCTGTAAAGGTTGGAGTAAATAACTCTTTTTCTAAATTTATAGCTTTCATAATAGCTGCTGCATAAAATTCTACATTTGTATATAATTTTCTCCCTGGTTTTAGTTCACCAAGTAGCTTCGTTCCTATCTTCTCCACTTCCATGGCAAGATCTAACCATGGATCTTCTCCTGAAAATTCCTTCAATTTATTTTTTAAAGCTACTGATCTTGGATCAATCGTTTTATATACTCGATGTCCAAAGCCCATCAAACGCTCTCCACGTAAAATTTTCTCCCTTAAAGTTGCTTCTATATCGTCCGTATGAGAAACTTCATTCAATAATTGAATGACTTCTGATGGTGCTCCACCATGAAGTGGCCCTTTCATCGTACCAATGGCGGATGTTAGTGCCGAAACGATATCGGATTCCGTAGAAACGGTTACTCTTGCTGAAAAAGTCGATGCATTCATGCCATGCTCCATTGTTAATATCATATATGTTTCCAAAGCATTAATATGTGCTGATGAAGGAATAACACCATTTAACATGTACAAATAATTTGCAACATGATTCAAATTTGGATGTGGCTTCACAAATTCCTTCCCATCTATATATCTTTTTCGATAGGCAATAATGATGGGAGCTACAGCCGTAAGTTTCATGGCTTGCTCAACCGTTGGCTTCCATCCATAAAAGTTCAAACCTAATGCTGAAATAGCTGTTCGTAATACAGCCATAATTTCCATGTCTTTAGGAAGCTGAGTAATTAATGACTCAATATACTCTGGTAAAACACGATTTGCCTTCAACAATTTCTTTAATTCACTTAGCTGAGATTCATCCGGAAATTCGCCGTACCATAATAAATATGCGATTTCTTCAAACGATTTTTTCCCAACAATTTCTCCAATTTCATAGCCTCTATATAATAAAATTCCCTTATCTCCATCAACATGACCGATCTCTGTTCCAACCGCAACTACACCCTTTAAGCCGTGGTGAATCATTTCCAACTCCCCCTTTTGTATTTATCTATAATCATATATAATTTATTTAATTAAGAAAATTAAATAAATTTAAATTAATAGATTAATATTTTTAATTAAAGGAGAATCATCATGGAATTCAGCTGGATTCAAACGTTTTTAACGGCAGCGAAATGTGGGAATTTCAAAAGAACCTCTGAAATTTTATTCATTTCACAGCCCTCGGTGACAGTTCATATTCAAAACCTTGAGAAGGAATTAGGTGTTCATTTATTTCAAAAGGAAGGTAGGAGGGTCAAGCTTACAGAAGAAGGGAAGAGATATGTATCTCATGCTGAACAGCTAATGAAGGTATATCAACAAGGCTTAGAAGACTTACAAACCTTTAGTCAAGGTTATACCAGTAAGCTTACTTTAGCTATTTCTCCTTTAAATGCTGATACAATCCTGCCCTCGGTATTAAAGAAATTCATGAAGCTGCATCCGCATGTAGAGCTTTCCGTTAAGGTACTCGATTCAGAAGATATTGAACAAGCTGTACTACGTGAAAAAATTGATTTAGGAATCTCTTGCTTACCAGCAACTGATTCAAATTTGTTTTGTCAGTTTTTACACACTGATGATGTCAAGCTCATTGCTCCACATGATGGTTTATGCTCAGAATCTGGACCTCCACTAGATGAAGAAGAAGTGCTAACTTCAAACATTCTTTTAACCGATAACCATCCTGTCTATTGGGATCATCTGAACAGGATGGTTAAGCATCATTTTCCGAACACAAGGATGATGAAGGTGTCCCAAATTAATATAACGAAACGATTTATCGCCGAGGGGCTAGGCATCTCCTTTTTACCTGAATCCACCGTTCGACGTGAAATTTTAGAGGGGCGATTAATGGAGGTTCCTTGTCCTACCATTAAACTTCCACAAGCAAGTACGTATGTTGTTCTGAAATATGAACATACGATGCAAAAGCAGCTCATGAAATTTCTACAGCAGTTTAAAATGTAAAACACTTAAAAATCCTGAAGGTGTTTGGAGTAACCCAAACACCCTCAGGATTACATTTCTGTTATTGTAAAGAAATATATAAATCAATGGTCTGATTATTCATATCGGTAGAATCATTATGATACACCTCAAAATCATAATCATAGGCTCTAGGTAAATCCATCGACCATATTTTTTCCCATGCTTCCCCAACAGCTGTTTGCATATGTCCAACTACTGTAAACTTTGCATATGTACCACTAGGAATTGTGACATATTGGATTCCATCGATTCCTATTGGGCTCTTCACTTCAATACCCGCTAAAAAATCATAAGGCTTGGATGCATCACCTTCATAGTTACTATATACCCCGTAGGCTAACGCATTTACTTGATTAGGAATGCGCTCCATCCACTTTTCTTCAATAAATGTTTGCCAAGTAATCCCGATATCCTGCATAGATTTCCCATTTTTATTTGTTGTACGAATACCAATACCTGCTATCACTTTTTGTTCGATATTAACTGTTGTATATTCCATCGTAAGCACCAACCTTTCGTTTGATATAAAGATAACAAATAAAAGCTGACATCTATCTGTCAGCTTTTATAAATTTCTTTGATTTTTTTTATTTCCATTTGAAGCATGTCAATTAATTCAAGTGGTTCAATAATTTTCACTTTATCCCCAAAGCTTAAAAGAAATGGAATGATATCAAAATCATATTCATATGTAATTTGTACTTTCACATAATCTTCCGTTACTTCTTTAATCTCTTGCTTACTAAAATAATCGTATAATAATCCCAATCTACTTTTATCAAAATGGAGAACTACATTCATTGGAGGCTTCTTATCCTCCATAGGAAGATCTAGACTTTTAGTAAGAGGAGTCGTTACTTTCTTTGCTTCTATCACTTGAAGATCTTGCATTCTCGTAAGTTTAAACATTCTATCGCTTTGTCTTAAGTGACAATAGCCCTCTACATACCAGCTACCATTTTGCAAAAGCATGGTATTAGGTCGCACTGTTCGCCTCGTCATTTCACCTTTATAGCTAACATATGAAAAAACAAGATCAAACCCTTGATCAATAGCTTCAAGTATACTTTCCATCCGATTTTTCACTTCTACATCAATTTCAGGACGGTTAACCGAAGGACTAGATAATCGAATGGGTATAGGAGAAATATTAGTTGATAATTGCTCAATTTTCCCTTGTAATTCTTCAATAGGCTTACTTTCCAACAATTGCATTCGATTATCCAAGCTATGATAAAGTAATTGCTTTTCTTCTTCACTAAAAGTAAAAACAGACATTTTATAGGAGTCTACTAATCCATATCCTCCCCCTTTTCCACTAAAAGTAACAATTGGTATACCTGCCATCATTAATGATTCCATATCACGATAAATCGTCCGCTTCGTTACCTCAAAACGCTCGGCTAAAAAATCTGCTGTTATACGCTCTTCCTTCAATAATAATAGTAATATCGATAATAATCTTTCTAGTTTCATCCATACTCCTCAACTATTTATGATTTTTGATATTTTTCTTTTATTATAAAGGAACAAAGGATGAAGAAATCTCTAAAATATAAAAAGTTTCTAAGATTCAAGATAAATGAAATGCTAAAATGGAAACATGAGGGCTAGTAAAGGGAGAGGTCTTTATTTGAAGAAAGTCATATTGATAGTTGTTACACTTTTACTTTTAGGAGGCTGTAAATCAACAGCAACCCTTCACAATTCTGCTTTTGAAGAAAAGATAAATGAAATAATAAAAGAAAATCGTTCAAAGGAAATCGACATAAATAATTTGGTAGATTTCACATGGGATCGTGCCTACATTTTTCCACCTTACACCACACAAGAGAGTATCAATAAAGAGCTAGGCATTTCCTTTAAAGATCCTAGTGACATTGAAGTGAGAGATGATATTCATTTAATCGTTTTTAAACACGATAACAAGGTAGTCCAATATGCAGAGATCTTACGTAGGTATGGCGATCTTGTAGCTAAACATCTAGACAGGATTACTCCTTCAGATTCCATTATTTTAATTAGAAGAAATTAGAATCGAAAGGTCTATGTATTGTAACCCTTTCGATTCTATTTAACATTCCTTACATCTCAAATCTTACTTTTCACCATTTTTTTCATAAGAGTACGAATATTTCATAATTCTATTCCAGAAGTATTTCGTATTATCGCCGATTTTATTTAACTCTCTTTAACCTGCTTATTCGTTTTCCACTCTAAACCCTGAGTTACACACCCCATACTAATGATTAAAATAATCACGTAAAAAGTATTATTTAACCAAGACGGGACAGGTAGTGGGTATTATTGTGGACGCATTCTACATAATCACTCGGAAGTGTATTCCCTATCTGATTTCCCACCTCATTTATATATTCTTCGGAAACTGGTTCATCCGTAGATTGGATTGTAGTTCTTTGACTAATGAAGTAGGATCGATGACATTATTTAATGTGTTAAACATCTACATTCAGGAGTTAATCGAGGTGGAATAGCCTCTCGACATAGTAATCGTTCTATATACGTCAAAGTTGCGAAAAAGTTTAATTAGTAGTAAAAAACATAGATTGGTTATTGGAGAGTTTGTAATGATAGTAACTAATAATAATATGGTATTTACTGAGATGAAAAAACGTGAATTAGGGTATATATTTTGTAGTTGTTGTACGTACTGAATAATTTGGTTAGAGATCTTGTAGGGCTTTCAATAGTTATATCTATTCTCATAATTAAGGCAATTTTATTCGGCACTAGATAGCCCCATAATAAAAAATAAAAATGACCTTGTTTAAGCTTAAAACAAGGTCATCTTCATATTAAAAATCTTCTTCCCATGCTTCTTTAGCATCCAATAACCTTTGTGATAAAAACTCATAAAAGTCATTTGCAGTATTGTAGTCATCAAGCCCACCTTGTCTATTCCACGCTATAACTGGGCACTCATTATTCTCCATATTACTTGTAGCTAAACAATAAGCATACTCCCCAATATCTTCTATAACAACTAAATTTCTATCCATCCCCAAATCTCTATAACTCTTCGTTTCAATAACAACAGAAGCAATATTCGACTTAGCAACTCCTAAAATATCAACTCCAAATAACCCACCAGATCCATAATTAGTTAAAAACCACTTATAGCTTTCAGGTAATTCTAACTCTAGTGTATCTTGAACATAATCAATCTGTTTTTCATTCGCTCCGCCAGTAAAGTCATCTGATTCCATATTTCTCTTAATAAAATTTGTTAGTTCATCTTTATTCATTCAAAATCCTCCTTTTATAATTCGTCTTTATCTATTTGTTTAGCTCTCCATCTCCAATATTTCGCCCTAAAGTTTTCATATTGCTTTTTTAAAACAGGATCATTTCTAAAACTTCCACCATTCTCCACTAGCCCATGCAAGATCTTATCATATTCCTTATGCATACTACTTGGGAGCTCTACCATTGATCCTGGCTCTCTTTGAATTAAATGATGAAGTTCTATTTTAGTCCCATCTTTCCAAATTGGCGTTTTTCCACTTTTCATTAATTGGTAATTTGTCTTACCAGTCATAGGGTCGACTCTCTTATAATCAATATCTAACCTTTGAAAAACCCTTCTACTAATATCCCTCACTTCACCATCAACTTTGGTTGTCCCGTTATATTCTACAGCCTTATAGTTTTTATATTCTTTATTTTATATTCTTTACCAGTACCCTTAGATAGCTTAGAAGGTACTCCTTTAACTAGTTTGCCTAATTTATCAATATTCCCTGGTCCCCATGGTAGTTCACCTTTTAGAATCACAGGCTCTTCCATTTCAATATCTTTAATATACTCAAAATCAGCAAAAGATTGCTCTTTCTCTTTTACTACAGCAGGAGCTGCATCCTTCACTTTCCCCGCCATCTGCACAATGGTTTCCTCGCTTCTTTCATCGTTTCACCGATGGTTTTCGTGAAAGCCATGCCGTTTGTGGTGGCGAGACTTGGGGTGGTTACTGGTAAATCGGCCACTTTTTTGACTAAATCTTTGAATACAGAAGTACCTTTTTGAATGCCTGTTTGGATGTAGTCGTCATAGAAACCCTTCGCCAATGATTTCACTTTATCAGGATTAAAGACATTCTTCACTTTCGAAAGCTGCTTCATGCCTGCTTTTCCTAATTTTGAAACACCTTTAACAATCGGACCACCGAAGATTGCGGCCAACGCGATTCCCCGTTCCACATTGCTAAGTTCTCTTCCAGTAATGATGTCCTCTCCGACGCTTGCCTCTATGGCGCCTTTTATGTTGGAGATGCCCGGAACGATGTCAAGAATGGTGGATAACGCTGCTGAACCAGATTCCTTGACACCACCGATTCGTTCTTCCGGAATGCTGTCGGCATACTCATACTTGTAGACCCCCGTCGGGCTAAAGTATTGCCGCAAAATCCTGCCATCACCTAATGTATAGTAATGGCCACTAATGGTACTGACTTCGTTCATACCATTGTATTCGTCAATCACTTCGACAGAATCCTTCGCATGACGCATCAACGCTTCTGCTTCTCGAGCACTCATATCAAATAATTCAAATATACTAGGTATATATGGAATAGATGATTGATATACAACTAGGATTGTACAAGATAGAATCTATTGTGAACAATGTCCGTTTGGAGCTTAAAAAAGGAGGGATACGTATTCTATAGTATCTTTAAGTACAAACTAGTGCATCAAACGAATTATAAATTGAGGGAAGGATGAGGGTTAATTATTTGTTTAACATACATGAAATCAAAAAAACTTGAAAGGCGTAAAAACATTCAAGTTTTTTTGATTATCGTTCTTTAATCAGCTAGTAAATCCAAGTAATATTTATCATTTTCTTCTATCTTTCTTAAAAATTCTTCAAGAGAAGTCGCAATTTGAATATCATAATAGTAAACTGCACTTCTATTATTTTCATTCAATTCTATAGACATTAAAGCCGATTCACTGCCTTCAAAAAATATTAGTTTGTTATTCTTAAATTCAGCATAGATTTCTATGTCGGGATAAAATTCAAAATCATTAACTCTTAATCGAAAATCTCTTACTGAATATGGGTCCATAATACGATTAATAGTAAACTCTGAACCTTTAATAAATCCGTAGCCAACCTCTATATAAAAATTAACTAACTCTTTAGGAAATTTCAAATCAAGTTCCTTCTCAACCTCCTTTATTTCGTTTTCAGTCACTGGATAAAAACTATTTTCTTGATTTGCCTTAATGAATTCATAGCTCATTATTTTTTACCTCCTTTAAATAGTGTATTTGCTGGTGAACCTGCTCCATGAATACTAGCTTGATGATCATTTGGGAATTTTGCAGGATGCATATTCCACCATTCATGTTCTCCGCCAAAAGTATTTTCAATTATATGATGAGCATCATACTTATCTCCTTGTTTCCTAATTATTTTACCTGTTTTTTCTGAAATAACATTTTCATTATACATAGGCCACTTTTGCCCAGTATTTTCTTCCCACTCTTTAATTACTTTATTTTTTACTTTATCAAATTCTGCCCTATGCTTAGCTGTTTCTATTGGTGACATTTTTTTATATTCCTTATTTCTTAAGGCTTCCTTCAACTTCTCTATTTGGTTTTTAGGTAACTCTCTGCCTGTTCGCCCTTCTATATCTCTAATATATTTTTTTATTAAATCAGAATCTATTTTATTACCCGTACCCTTCACTTTCCCCGCCATCTGCACAATCGTTTCTTTCGCTTCCGTCATTGATTCGCCGATGGTCTTGGTGAAAGGCATGCCGTTTGCGGTGGCAAGATTCGGACTCATTGGCATCGGCAGATTGGCTATTTTCTTCACCAAACCGTTGACAGCGGAATAGCCTGCCTGAATGCCTTTCTTGATGTAGTCGTCGTAAAGATCCTTCGCAAATGTTATCGCTTTGTCGGGATTTAAGACATTCTTTACTTTCGACAGCTGGCTCATGGCTACTTTTCCAAATTTCAGAGAACCTTTAACAATCGGACCACCGAAGATTGCGGCCAACGCGATTCCCCGTTCCACATTGCTAAGTTCTCTTCCAGTAATGATGTCCTCTCCGACGCTTGCCTCTATGGCGCCTTTTATGTTGGAGATGCCCGGAACGATGTCAAGAATGGTGGATAACGCTGCTGAACCAGATTCCTTGACACCACCGATTCGTTCTTCCGGAATGCTGTCGGCATACTCATACTTGTAGACCCTCGTCGGGCTAAAGTATTGCCGTAAAATCCTGCCGTCCGGCAATGTATAGTATTTCCCGTCTATACCGCTCACTTCGTTGATGCCCTTGTATTCATCAATGACTTGTCTTTCATCAACCGCTTGATGGATGAGCGCTCTTGATGGATGAGCGCTTCCGCTTCTCTAGCGCTGATTAATGGTTCCACTTTAGGATTCGGGTTGCTTTTTAAGTAATTCAAATAAAAATTATCCCAGGCACTCAATTTGTTCAACGTTGCAGTAGAGTAAGTGAACAAAGATAATTGAGGCTGAAATACATCCTGACTGTAGAAGATGGATTCTATCGATGACACGGAGCCATTTCGTGCTTGAAAGAGTGTCGAGACTAGTTGAACATATTGTACCATGGCTTGCACATTATTTTCCAAAGGTAGTAAGGCGGATGTTTGCTGTTGATCGTAGGTGTGAAGTTGACCAATCGTTAAATCTCTTTTCTGATCGGCCTGCGTAATTCCTTGAAGGACATAAGAATCATCCAGTTTAGGGAGAGACACAATATCTGATACACCTGACATAATCGAATTGGCCTCTTCTGTTAAAGACATGGTTCTTTCCTTTATCATTTTCAAGCCGTCAGAAACCTCATACTCTAAAAAACTTTCCCTGATAAAACCTTTATTGTTCGGCTCCAACAAATCTAGGTTAAGCTTCATTTGTGACAAGGTTTCTATGTATTCTCCATAAAACGACAATAGTTCCTTTAAAAAAGGAAGATGATACGACTCGTAAAATCCCCTGATTGCTTGCCCTCCCTCTCCTTTAAAAGAGTCTTGTAAATCAATGATTCCCTGTATACTTTGTTCAATTTGTTGTAACTGTTTTTCCTGTATGTTTAGGTCGTTCTTTACTTTATCAATTCCAGATTGCAATATGTTTACTTCTAATACCTTCAATTGACAACACCCCTTTTACGTACCGATCATGACCGCTACCTGTTTCTCATCCCATTTGTAAAATATCCTAAAGAAAGAGAAAGCAACGGCTACTTTCTCTTTCTTATTTCGCTATTTATCTTAAAAACATTTATTTTCTATTCAACAACAAATTAAAATCACCCAAAAAATGACATCATAAAAACCATAACAAGTTATATACTTCATTACTATCGTCAATCTGTCGCTTTTTTTTATGAAATACGCTTCAACGAACAGTAAAGTCATCATACTTTTAGGCTATTCAACAAAGCATCAACTAGTAAATCGTTAACCGTTCTTTTTAACTAATGATCTTCTGTAGTTAACATTTACGCAGGAAAAAATAAAAAACCAACCACAAAGGCTGGCTCAAGACTAAAATATGCTCTTTTTAAACCGGCGTCTTCTTCTCTTCTTTCGCAAAGAAGCTCTTCATCGCATAAAACACATCTGTCTTCTGCTTCAAGATATAATGATAAAACTTGTCATGCTTGATGTTTTTGTAGGCACTCATGAGTGTTGAGTGGCGATTATATTGGTTGACTTGGCGAGGATATACCCTACTTGTAAGTGCCCACCTTTAAGAATATGGTCTTTGTCATTCTCATATGAAAAGACAGACCAAGTAGTAAAAAGTGTGTTCTTTTTATTTCTGAACCACTGGAACTAATCTCATAAGTCTGCTTAACATCCTATAATATAGGATTCAAATAATGGCCGAATTAATTATTAAAAATGTTTAAAACATAAAAACTTTGAAAGACGTATAGCCAATCAAAGTCACAAAACAATGATTTTCTTACTTGTATAAATATTATCAGCTAAAAGTTCGTTATGGTTAGTCAACTAAGTTCAATTAACAAATTTTAACACCCATAAAAAGATCTATACTAGAGATTTCACTACAAAAGAGTTGTTTCAAATGCATTACTTAACATAAAATCAAAACTTTCAAATGACTGAATTAAAGTTCCGGAGGGTTTATCGAGTTCTACATATACATTCTCTTTTTGGTCATAGCAATACCATGCTGTATCAGAATCTCCAAAAAATACATATTGCTTTTGCCAATCATTTTCATACCAGATCTCATTTGTCTCAATAAAACCATGGATGTCTTCATCTACTTCCTTATCAAGTAGAATTTTATCCACACCATAGATTACTAATCCATTAAAGTCTAACCCATTCATTTTCTTCAAAAATTCAATATATGACTCAGGTAATACAATATTCCCTAATTTCTGCTGAATACTATGATTCATTTTTTTAATTTCTATATCTGATACTGGATTTCTAAGATAACTTCCATATTTTTCTTCAATCTTTTCTATTTCTACCAATAAGTCTTTCCATTGGGTCATATCTACTCTTCCCTTCTTTTAAAAGGTTTTGCTGGGTAAACATCATCCTCAAACATTGGCCAATTTATCGTTTTACTTTGTTTTGGGGCTAATCCTCTTGTTAAAGAGATTTGTTCATAGTAACCGCTTTATGATAAGGATCGTTCTTTATCAATACTAAGTTAGTAAAATCATTTGTACCACCATCATCTAAAGGTAAATTGTGATGCACTTGCCACCCTTTAGGGTTAAGTCCATCTTTCATTCTAGCAATATCATCTTCACCTAAACTAGCTTTTCTGAGATATTTAACTCTTACAGGATCGTTAGCAAATTCTTTAAGGAATTTTTTCCTGATAGAACTATTAAATTCCTTTCTAAGTTTAGCTGTATCTTCTGGAAGTCTTTTAGTGTAAATAATTTCTTCTACCTTTACACCTTTTAAATGAATTTTTTCTCCTTTTAACGTTCCTATAAAGTAATTATCATTTTCACCATTCCCCTTCCCTTTCCCCGCCATCTGCACAATGGTTTCTTTCGCTTCTTTCATCGTTTCACCGATGGTTTTAGTAAAAACCATGCCGTTTGTGGTGACGAGACTTGGGTTGAATTGAGGCACTGGTATATCAGCCACTTTTTTGACTAAATCTTTGAATACAGAAGTTCCCTTTTTAATGCCTTTTTGAATATAGTCGTCATAGAAACCCTTCGCCAGTGATTTCGCTTTATCCGGATGAAAGACATTCTTTACTTTCGGCAACTGCTTCATGGCTGTTTTTCCTACTAATTTCGCCCCTTTGACGATTGGCCCACCAAATATGGCAGCCACTAATACCGCTCGCTCTACATTGCCAATTTCTCTTCCCGTAATAAAATCTTTCCCACTAAATGCTTCTATTGCTGCTTTGATATTCGATAGAATCGGAATAAAGTCAAGAATGAAGGAAACGACTTCTGAACCGACTTCCTTCGCCTCACCTATTCGATCTTCTGGTATACTCTCCACGTACTCATACTTGTAAGCACCCGTTGCATTATAGTATTGACAAAAAATTTTGGCATTTCCTAACAAATGCACAAAAAGTTAAGGTATTTGAGTCCCACTCAATACAAACTAAAACACTAAAAAAATTAATTAGTTTTTTGTTGCCATTCATTTTGTATTTGTTTTATAAATAGTTAATAACAGTAATCCAATGTCGTCTAAAGTTTAAATTTTTCACAAAAAAGAAACCTTGAAAGGCTGTTCATAGCCAATCAAGGTCCATTGATTTTTACTTCTTCTACCAATTAAGCCTAATCCTCAATTAAATCTATATAATATTCATTATTATTGAGAAACTTTTCAAAAAAATCCTCTAACGATTCAGCTATTTGAATATCGAAATAATATATTGGATTATTAACTAATTGTAAATCTAATGAAATATAAACACCCTCGTTTACTTCAAAAAAAATAAGTTTATCTTCATCGTCAAAAAGTTCATCTAAATCTGGGTCAAATTCAAAAACACCTTCTCTTAATCTAATATCTGCTACAGCCCCTGGTCCCAATATTCTATTTATTGCATTAGCACTTTGACCTTTAATAAAACCATAACCAACTTCTAAATATAACTGTTTTAAATCATTTGGAAAACTGATGTCCATTCTTTGTTCAGCTTTTAAAATATCATCTTCAGATACCTTGTAAGTTTTATTTCCTAGTTCATTAATAAATTCAAAATCAGCCATATGCTATTTTACCTCCTTGGAAATAGTTTACCTGATGGAGCTCCCTTTCCATGTATCCCTGCTTGGTGTTCGTTAGGATATTTTGCCGGATGAATATTCCACCACTCATGAGGACCACCAAAGTTGTTCTCTATGATATGATGGGCATCATACGGTTGACCAATACTCCGAGCAACCTCTCCATTCTTATCAAGCACTTCTTCTGTATATCTCGGCCACTTTTGGTTGGTTTTTCCTTCCCATTCTGCAATCAATTTATCTTTCAAGCTCGATGTAAATTTGCTTCTATGCTTAGCTGTCTCTTTTGGTGTCAATTTTTCATAGTTTTTGTTTCTCAAGGTTTCTTTTATAAGATGAATCTGCTCTTTATTAACCTTCCGTCCAGTTTTAGCCTCTATATCCCTCAGATAAGCTTTTGCTAAATCCTTATTAAGTTTACCCGTACCCTTAGGAATATCTGAAAATGTACTTTATAAAAGGATGGCAGTTTGTTCAACCGCCACCCTTATGATTAACTAGCTATTGATTTAGGTTGATCTGGCATAATATAAGCCATTTTATTTTTCATCATACCATAGATAATTCTGACTAATCTTCTCATAATGCAAAGAAGGGCTTGTGACTTTGACTTCCCTTCACTTAGCTTACGGTTATAGTAAGCATAAAAGACAGGGTTTCGAGGTATTTTACTACCTTTACTAACTTGGACTTGTTGGACAGATAGGTTGTAAAAGATGTCATATAGCTTTCTATTACCTTGTTTTGTTTTCTTCATCGTTTCCTTACCGCCCGAACCCATCTTAATAGGGGCAATTCCTGCGTATCTTGCGAGTTTGTCTGAATTGGCAAAACGATGAATGTCACCGATTTCTGCAATCAAAGCGGAGGAAGTAACAGTATCTATCCCTGGCATAGTTTCAAGCTGCATACCTAACGTTAGAATGGTAACCTTTAACTCTTTATCTACCTTCTTGATTTCCTGCTTTTTAAAACGAATATCTCGCACTATACTTTGAATGATAAAGTCTCTAGATGTCTGATATTCTCGTTTTACTTCTCCATCAGCTTGGACAAATGATAGTATCTGTTCTGCTTTCCTAGTTGAACAAGCATTACTACTGGCTTCTAATAGAAATGCTCTCAATCCCTCTACTGTTTCCCCCTCCAAATGAGATGGTGAAGGATAACTTTCCCAAAATGCTAGAGCAGTTTTGCCATCAACTTCTGAAAAGAAATCCTTATAGCTTGGATAATGATAGTTTAATTGCATATGCAGTTGGTTTTTCAAGGCTGTTTGTGCTTTCACTAAAGCTTTTCTTCTACCAACAAGTTGAGCAATTATCCAATGAATATCAGATGGTGTAGCGTCAGGTAAATACGGTAATTTACGAATTAAAACATCTGCCACACATTGAGCGTCCCAACTATCATTCTTTTCTGTCATGGCATAGCTATTCCGCTCTGCATTGGATAAAGAGGAATTAACGAATTTTACAATGTAGCCTTGTTCAATCAGATACAACGCTAAATCTCGTCCATAACCACCCACATCTTCTAATCCAAATACAGGGGTCAAATCTTCTGTAAGATACCTGTTTACATATTCTAATAAACTAGGAAAGATGGAAGGCTTATTTTGAAATGTCATTTCCCCTAACTTCTCAAACCAACAATCCACTATCACCGCTGTATGTTGGAACTTGTGTAAATCTAATCCTATATAAATATGCTTAACTCGTTTCATGAGAAAACCTCACCCCTATTTTAGATTTTAACGGTAAAAAGTTAGACAGAGAATGTCGGCAACCTTAGGTCTCAGCGTTAGTCTGTTAAGACTCGCAAGGGTACGAAAGCCTATCCATTCTCTATCTGTTAAACGTTATAAAATGGCTTGATGTTTGCCATTTGCTGTTATGTCTCCATAGCGGTACAACCCACTATAAAACGCTTTTCTATCTAAAATCCGTTTGATCTGGACTTTCGTAAACAACTTTCCTTGTTTCGTTCTGTGTCCTTCTTCATTCAATCGTTCTGCAATTTGTGTTAATGTCCATGAAGGATACTGTTCCTTTAGGTCAAACACTCTCTGTACGGTTTTTGCTTGTCTATCATCTATGACAAGACTTTTCTTACCTTTCTCCACTTTGTAGCCTAATGCAATATTTCCTCCTGCATAGCCGCCCTGTTGGGCTTTCTTGTTTCGTCCTCTCCCTAGCTTTAACGAGATTTCTAATCGTTGATATTGGTCTAATAACTCCATTAAGCCATTGATTAAAAAATCGCTAGGGTCTTTCTTGTGGATACTGTATTGCGGTTGTTCAATACTCCGAATGTCCACTCCATACTTTTTCATTTCTCGATGAACTAACACTTTCACAATGTCTGACCGCCATAAACGGCTTGTGTTCAGCGTAACAACATAATCCACCTCATGGTGGGTGAGATACTCCAACATCTCCTGAAAGCCTATTCTGTCCACTTCTAACGCTTCTTCATCGACTTTAGCCCCACTGATACCCTCGTCTTTAAACAAGCGTAAAAGCGTGTATCCTTGAGCCTGACAATATGCCTTAATTTCATCTTCTTGGTAAGCAAGGCTGTATCCATCCTTTGCTTGTCCTTGTGTAGATACACGGATATATCCAATAACATTCATGGTATTTTCCCCCTCCGTTACGCTAATTAAGATTAACGTAACGCTTAGCCGCTATATTCATTATAAATCCATTGTATGCGGCTTTAGCGATACATTCAACCCCTTTACCGATACAAGTTTATTGTGTATCGTAAAAGTAATATAAACAGAGAAAGGGAAATATCATGCCAATTTCAATCAAACTAAAGGAAATCCTAAAAGAACGTGACCTTTCACAGCGTGAATTAGCACGAATGACAGGGCTGCGCCCTAATACAATTAGCCATCTTTGTTCAGACAACGTAGACAGGGTTTATCTATCAACATTAGAAACGGTATGCAAAGTGTTAGACATCGACATTCAGGAGTTAATCGAGGTGGAGTAGCCTCTTGCTGTAGTAATCGTTCTATGTACGTAAAAGTTGCGAAAAAATTTAAAAGGCAGGGAGAAAGCGAAGGTAAGGTTTTGAAGAATTGAAATGGTGGTAACTGATGAAATTATGGTTATTTCCTTAATATAATAAAGAGTAGATAGAGCATACGTTTTAAAGATTTGTACGTACTAATAAATTTGTTTAAACATCATATAGTACTTATAAGTGTTATCTCTATTCTCTAAATTAAAAGGAGTTTATTCGGCACTGGGTAGCCCAACAAAAAGAAACCTTAAAGGTTATCCCTCTAAGGTTTCCTGAAAAATTATTAGATATTTCTTATTTCTAGAAATTCACAGCCAGTAATATTACTTTCTTTAACTAATCGCTTAAAAGTTTCTGACACGAATAATGGAATTTCATCTCCCTTTAATTTGAATAAATTTTTGTTATTAATTTTGTCTTCTGATACTGCATATTTTCTGACAGAATATATCTTTTCACCGTCTAAATCCATAACACTATAATCAGAGTTTTCTAGGTTTAATGCGTCAACTATCCCTAATACATTTGCAACAAAATATTCATCATTCTCTATTTGATATTTACTTTCAAAATCAACTACATTTACAGGTAGAAATTGGACATCTACTTCAATTTTTTTTATTAAATCCTTAAACTTTTTTGATACAATGAACCAGCCTAAATTATTTGATAAATAGTCAGTAAATCTATTTCCATCATGTAGATTAAAATAAAAAGTGATATTGTCATTCCAATTCTCTAAAAAATTCCCTTCTTTTAACTCATACTGCTCAAATCCATGTGTATCCTCACAATGAACAACTACATCATTATCGTTGCTGTCATCTAAAATTAGTTTAAAATATTTCATTTTGACCTCCAATATTCTTTATAAAGCATATCTGGATTATCCCTTACTTCCTGCTTTAATCCTTCATACAATTTAAGAAATTTCTCCCTATCTCCTTTAGCTAATCTATCATAAGTACTCAGTTTACCTAATACATAATCATGATATGCATTTGGGTGTCTCCCTTGATGAGGTAATAATTCCTTATTCCATTCTTCATCTAAATCTAAACCATACTTTTTTGTTATATTCTCCATTTGAGGAGTGTATTTCTTACTTTTATTTGTTGCATAGTGGTGTTTTTGTAAAGGTTTAGTAGTACCCTTATTCTCAACACCAACCCGTTCGCCACTTACATGTTTAACATCCTTCTTCTCCGTCCCGCCAACAATCCGAACAACTGTATCTCCCGCTCTCTTGAATGCATCTATTCCATCACTGACGGTATACCATCCTGGAGCGCTTTTTCCTACTCCAGCTAAGGCATATTCTTCTCCTCTAATCGGGAAAAGCTTGATTTCCTTCATCGATTCTATTCGCTTATTCAGCCAAGCTTGCGTTTTAGAGAGATTGGTCGTGATCGATGTTTTCAGCTTGGATTGTAAGGCTTTGACTAGTGGTAAAGGGTTGAGGACGTTTTTCGCTTGGTGTAAGACGTTTGTTGTTTTGTTAGCGAATGATTTCACGTCAACGGCGAGTTTTCCAATGCTACCTCGTAGGAGATCGAGCTTGCTTTGCGCTGCTTTTTGAATATCTTGCACCACTCCATTTTTCAAGAGGCCTTTAAGCTTATCTGTGCGAAAGGCATTATGTGGGATCGGTGATGTAATAGTTTTCCCTCGTAATTTGGCAGCGGCACTACTCATTTTTGAAGTCGCTGAAGCACCTTTTGCCGCTCCACCTGCGCCTCCTGTTCCAATAGTCAGGGCCACATTGGTAAGCGCATAAGAGAAGAAAGCCGCGCGACTACGTGCATCTCCATGAACAACGTCCCGTTCCCATACAGATTCAACGGATTCCCAGACAGCTTTTGCCGTTACGACTGGATGTCTGACCATATTGTACAGACTCTTAAAGGTTTCTCCAGGATTGGTAAACAAATCCTTCAGCAAAGTAAACAAGCCTTCAACGATATCCCAGACGGCTTTTAAAACACCTTCAATTACACCAATTATAGCATCTCCTACCACTTCGTACCAACGCTTATCCTTCGTTAGCGTCGTGTAATAGGTTTCATCTATGACGAGGTCATCAATAGATTGTAAGCTAGTCGTAAGTGGTGAAACCTGACTGATAAATTTAGCATCGAGACTTTTGATTTTACTCGAAAACTCTGTGATTGCTTCCTCAATGGAATCAAGCTTCCTGTTTTGTTGATGATCCATTTCCTCTAATCGATTGATCGTCACGTTTTTAAAATCTCGGGACTGAATAACATCTCGTTGAAAAGAGGCGTCCTCAAACCGAGGAAGACTAACGATGTCTTGTACAGATTGAATAATAGAGTTTGCTTCGTTTGTCAATTGAGCCGTTACCATGCTCGTTTGAGAAAGACCTCTTTCTAATTCACTCTCTAGATAGCTTTGTCTAATGAAACCATTTGCTGATGGCTCCAACGTTTGGATAGCTACTTTCATCTGCTTTAATGTGTTTGTATAATTGCTTAAAAATGTCTGATAGCTAGCCAAAAAAGTCAGATGATCATTTTGATAATAGGAGAGTATGGCCTGTCCTCCCATCCCTGTAAAGGAATCGGATAAGTTGACAACGCCTTTGACCGCCGATTCCACCCTCTTCATCTGCTCGGCTTGTGTAGATAACCTCTGAAGAATCTCATCGATTCCTGCGTGAAGCACATCAACATCTAGCAATTTCATTGTCCTATATACCCCCATTATCTAAAGTTTTCGAATATAGGATGAAAGCTGTAAATCTGTTTCTTCCATCATGTCAACAGAATCAACCGTTGCCTGCTCGTTCCTCATCAATAAATCCTTGTATGCCGCTAAGGTCTCTTCTAATTGACTGTTCAATTTATTCAACCGCTCCACTATATCTAATACATTCTGCCCTCCAATGTTCGAAGGAATATTCGTTTCTAATGATTGAATAGCTGATCTTAATTGGCTTAGTGCCTTTTCGACTTCACCATATTGAATTTTTACTTCAGTAGACATATCCACACTTCCCCTTCATCTAAAATCCCAATATTCAGAAATCAAAATATATAAAACCTTCCCATTTCCATATCTTCCCTAGTTCATTTTAAACTTTAAGCCTATTGCTTAAAATAGGTTATTGTTATTAATTTCCATGTAGTGGATTTACAAAAGCATTATCATGGTCCTGTTCATCCATTTATTTTCAATACCTACATAAATCGTAAGTCCTATATACTGATGAACACGTCATTCG
Organism: Bacillus sp. AP8; assembly: GCF_000321185.1. Taxonomy (NCBI): domain Bacteria; kingdom Bacillati; phylum Bacillota; class Bacilli; order Caryophanales; family Bacillaceae; genus Bacillus; species Bacillus sp. AP8. The sequence continues at coordinate 98,879 of NZ_CAPG01000019.1, read as the reverse complement.
AATCAAATCAGTTCGCAAGATTTTCTCCAAAGTCATCACCTAAACAAATAGACCTAAGTACTGTACCTAGGTCTTTCCTTTAGAAATATTATTGTCCTTTCGCACATTATTCGTTCTTTTCATCATTAGTCAAAAAAAGGAAAACACAACTTTTTCATCATGAAGGATTATTTTTACAATGATACAGTTAAAGTATGTAACTTTTGAACGAAGAAAAATCTATCATTCGGATTTGATGGGAGCGATTCGATGTCTTTATCCTATTATTATGCATTATTACGTCAAAAAGAAATGGAGCTACAACGGTTACAAAATTGCAGTAATCAGCTGAATGCTCATCAACAAGAATTTATCCATTATGAAAGAAACGTGAAGGAGCCTGAACTAACTCCTACTACTTGGCATGGGAAGCTAGCCACTACTTTTGAACAATTACGAAATGATGGTATGCTTACTAGTTATCGAGACATTAGCTACAATCAATTTGCTGATGTGTTTACAAGAATAGCTGAAAAAATCCAACAACTACAAAATGAAATTGTTTCAATTAAGCAAACCATCGCTGCCCTTGAAGCAGCGGAAAGAGCCCGTGAAGCTGCAGCCCGTGCTAAAGCAAGTAAAGCCTAGTATCATTACAATAATCCTGCATATCCTTACATAAGGATCGGTAAATTTATAAGTTGAATAGAAGCCAACGCTTATGCTTGGCTTTTTCAACTATATCTATAAATCTAGTGTATTCTTAAGAGTCATTTAAAATATGAAAAGGCGTCTAAAGCATGATTACTCACCCTTTAGACGCCTTTTCTTTTAACTTTTTATAACTTTTCTTTTGGCTTTCCTTCAAATATATTCATTTTGAAAAATAATAAAACGAATATACTTAATAAGAATAGAACAATCATAGCGATTAAAATGGTCTGAAACGTCCAAAAGGATTCCTCATTCCCTAAATCACTGTCAGAATCACTATAATGCTTACTTTCCGCTGTGAATACTTGAAGCTGTTCTGCTTTTGTTTGTATAACCGTTTGTTTATTCACTTCTGATTGGAAAATCTCTTCTTTTGCTTCCTCACTTACTCTTTGTTTCTCTCCAGAAAATGTGATCTTTTCTTGTTCTGTAGGAAGAGATTGTTTCCGCTCTAATAAAGAATCGTCATGAAAATATTCGGTTTTTATTTTCACTTCTTTTTCTTTATATTGATTCGGTTCAACTTCAGCATGAGCAGTACCAACACATATAGACAAACCGACAATCAAAAAAGCAATCCATATCGCACTATGCTTCATGTGTAGCCTCTTCTGACAAATCCAAATCCTTCCCTTTTAAATAAGGAATAAGCGACGATATGATCGAAACGATTAACAAAATCGAAACAATCAAGATGAAACCATCACTATTTCCTAATTGAATATTTAAATACAGAGTCGAAATAGGATGCTCCATACTAAAGTTCGGTAATATTAGATCTAAAATTGGCATTGTGAAAAATGCGACTAATAAAATAGTGATTAATGAACCGACAAATGAACCAATAAAGAAAGCAAGTCTTACTAAAGAAACAATCGACCATAATAAGATCACTGTGAAAACGGTCCATTTAACCGCTTGGACATCATGCATTGGATACATTTTCAAACCATACATACTAATAATTAATCCAACCGTAACGGTTACTAGTAGGTTTAATAATATATGTAATAGCTTGTTAAGCTCTGAATAGTGATGTAAGAAAAGACCAATAAGCACCCCGCTAATTAATACAATAATAAGCATGATTACCGGAGGAGTTGGTGTCACTTTTTCCTGGAATTTATCACCGCTCAGCTTTACAGGATTAGATAAGAAATGGTACATAAATGGATTTTCCTGTTTATCTACAAGCGTATTATTTAAGATTCCATATACGTCACCTTTCACTTGCTTTGTTGTTTGAACATTTTGTGCCCACTTATCATTTAAATCATCTACTTGTTGTTGAACTGTACTTACTTTCGAGTACAAATCACTCGTATTACTTGTGATACTATCTTGCTGTTCTGCTATGCTATTGACCATTTGTGAAATGACTTGTAATGCCCCAAATGATTGATCCTGAATTTGCAGCATAAACTCCCCATTTGTTTCGCTTCCTGGTGCCAATTCAAATGTCGGAGCTGTAGTCTTCTGTGTAAGATTTTCTGAAACTCTCGCTACATTCGTTTCCATAGTAGATAAATTTGAAAGGACATCCGTATGATACTTTTTAAACTGTGTCTCATAATTATCTATTAAATCCAAAATACCATTTGTATATTTATAAAAATCTCCTTCTAAATGGCTAGCATTTTTTGCTGATTCATCAATGGTTCCTTGAAGTTGATAAAAAAGCTGTGTTTCAGCTTTGACTCGATCAAACGCTTCCTGAATGATTGCTTGATCTTCACCTTTTCGAATAATCTGCTCGATTAACGTATCATCTACTGTATTTTTATGTGTCAATTCCCCTTCAAATTGAGAGAGATTAAAATAATAGGACAATAAATCATCCACATTATTACTTACAATCTTATTAGAAAATATTGCATGAAACACTTGCTTTCTTTCTTCAGTCAATCCATCCAACAGTAACATTTGCTGTTCTTTTTGATTGATTTTTTCAACAATTTCACTAATGATGTTTTGTTGATTCTCAGTGACTTTTGTATTATTTTCTTTTGCCGCTGTTTTCCATTGTTGCTGTTGGCTTTTTTGTTTTTCTACTTGCTGATCAATCGATAACATCGTATCTTCAAAAGCTATTATAGATGCATTCAATTGTTCAAAAGCAGTTGGATTTGTATCCTTCAATGTAGCAGCTATTGTTTTCAATTGTTCAATTTGATTTTTCATTCCGCTTACATCAACAGTTGCTATATCCATACTAGAAATGCTAGCCGTAGCACCACCAACGGGCGCACTACTGCGAAGAAGATCATTTCTACTATTTATAATGGCCATTTGAATACTATCTAATCTCAAATCACTTGAACGAGCTTTGTAGGATTTCATATTGTCTTTTTGTAGCTCTAACAAACGCTCAAATTGTTCTTGTGCATTCGAGCTGCCAATCGTTTCACTTAATTCCTTTAATGTTTTACTACTCGTCTCCAATTGTTTCTGAATATTTGATACATCCTTTTGAAGCTTTTTACCATCTTCTTTGTTATTCGTAAAGTCAGTAGGTGTTTGTGCTGTTATCGTACTAACGCCTTCCTTAATAACCGAATCATATTCCTCGATACTATCATTCAATAATTTATGATTTTCGGCACTTATCTGCTCTATTAGCATTTCCTGATTGAGTTGATATTCCTTGAAAGCGTTAATATCTGATATAAACCTTTCGATTTCGGCTTTATTACCAGATGAGCTAGTAAGCGATTCTCCTGTTGCTTGACTTGTTGAACTAGCTGTAGACAAAATTCCTTCTAGCAATTGTTTCTGGTTACCAATTTCCGCAGTTAAAGACTGAGAGCTCGGTGTATAGAAATCATACATGGTACCTTGAAATGCTACTTCTTTCTCCAAAATCCCATCAAATTTCTTTCGAATATCATCAACAGATTGAGAAACATAACTCCAGTAAATCGTTGACATATTCGTATTGATTTTGTTTTTGGCAGCTTCCATTTCCTTTTGAACTTTTTCTGCTCTTTCAGCGTTAACATTTGGCTGTATTTCATAAGTAACAGTCGATTCTATCGGTCTATCATCTGTGAAGCTTAAAACATTTTTGGTAAAATCTGACGGTAAATAGACTACCGCATCATAACGTCCGTTATTTAATCCACTCTCTGCTGTACTCCGGTTTACAGTAATCCAATTATAGGAAGAATCTTTCCCCAAAATCTCAGAAACATCTTTTCCTAATGTTAATGAGTTTTTTTCAAACTCATAGCCAATATCTTCATTAACTATAGCAATGCTCCGAGCATTTTTATTTATTACTTCTCTCATTGGATCATGTCCTATATAGGAGAAGAAGAATGTTGGGATTACTAGGATGACGATTATTTTAACAAGCATCATCATACTCTTACCTTTGCTGTTCAATTAACTCACCTCTTTCTACTAAACAGTTCGGAATTTGAAGCAATCTTTCCGCACCATTTTCCACTAAATAACCAAACCCTGGTTGAATCTCTTTCTCATTTCTTTGGAAAGGCAATGTAAATAAGTTTTGATCTGATTTTTTCATTAACAGAAGCGCCTGTCTGATCTGTTTTAACTCCGTTGTAAATGAGTCATATCCTTTAGAGAAATCATTCGCATTTCCTGCAACGATGACACTAAATCCTAAATGACTAGATTCCTTCATGAGCTTTGCTAGACGATCCTGCATAATAGAATCAGAGTTTTGCTGGAATCTAGAGAAGCTATCAACCATGAAGACAACTTTATCGAAAACAGGAGTATCTTCATTATTTTTCAAGCATTCATGATATTGATCATTTCTAATTTGCATCATGCCCTCTACCATATCAATCCAACTCGTCATCTCTTCTTTTGATTCAATGTAATGAATATTTTCATATTTTTTGAACGAGGATAGACCGCGATCGACATTATCGAATACTCCTACTTTAATGTCCTGGTTTTTCACAAGTGCATGTAGGATGACTTTCAAACTATTCGTCTTTCCTTTTCGAAATTGTCCTACTACCAATAAATGAGGATTCACATCTAATGATAATGGGACAGACGTAACCTTTTCTTCACAGAGTCCTATAGGTATGACGTTTCCATTTACTTCACTTGAATATTGTGTTTCAAAATCCTGTATAGATAATGTTATTGGAAGCATCGGAATTGGTTTTGGTGCTTGAACATCATTATATTTAGCCTTGAATTGTTGAACGAGCTCTTGTAAATTTTTCAATAGTTCTATATCATTATTTCCTTTAGTTGGTAAATACATTTGTGAGAAATAAGCATCGTCCTTCTTAATGATAGCTCTTCCAGGTACTGGTTCTTGTTCAAATGTCGTTCGACCGATAACTCCTAACAACTCTGTTGAGTCCATTAAATAATGAAAGACTTTCGTTCTAAAATTATTTAATAATGGTTGTCGAACTGAATTAACCCTTGTAGCCGTTAAAATAAAATAAATTCCAAGAGCCTGTCCGTCACGCGAAAATTGCGTAAAGAGATTTTCGTAGTCTGCCATTTCTTCTCTCACTAAATCATAGTTATCGATCACAATAAAAAGAATCGGTAGTTTTTCATCGAACAATGCGTTATAAATGGAAATATTACTCACTTCTTTTTGTAAAAAAAGCTGCTTTCTTTCATCCATTTCTTGTTTCATAAAAGCAAAAAACTTCATGATTTTTCGCTCTTCATCAATTCTGAAATAATCAGCTGTGTGTACTAATTGTTTAAGAGGTAGGAGCGTCCCACTTCCGAAATCAAAAATATAGAAATGTAGCTGTTCTGGACTAAAAGCAGTCGCAAATTGTGTAATAAGTGAAATGGCTGTCATTGATTTGCCATAACCAGAGGAACCAAAAACAATGACACTACCATCCTTTATCCATTCATATTCGTAATCATCTTGCGATTGTCTTTCTGGTTCATCCTTTAACGCAATTCTGAAAACTGGTTCATTCTCTTCATCAATCATCAGAGGTGGACTAAATAAACGATCCTGTAAAGGTGGCAACCACGGACTCGCTACTTTCTCAATTCCAAGTTCATTCTGTGTCTGAACAATCCGATCTACAACTACATCAATTTCTGAGACTTTTTGTTGTTTTCTCGTAGAATTCGTTTGTACCTCTGAAATTTGTATGAGCCCCAAATCGGTAATTAAGGCAATTTCATCCTCATCTTCAATCGATTCTTTTGAATAAGAAGCACCACTCCATGCAGACTGGAACAATTCATACACTTCATTATTTCCAACTTGTAAGTATCCACGTCCAGTTGTTGTAATATGGGCTGCATCAGCATTCTTCAAAATCTCTTTACTATCCGATTCATCCTGAACCTTTAAAGATATTTTAAAGCGAGAGTTGCTCCATATCTGATTATCAATAACTCCACCAGGTTTTTGTGTAGCCAAAATTAAATGTACCCCTAAGCTTCTCCCTATACGAGCTGCACTGACAAGCTCTTTGATAAATTCTGGCTCCTCACTTTTTAGCTCTGCGAACTCATCAGAAATGAGAAATAAGTGTGGTAAAGGTGTACTAGCCTTCTTCTGCTTGTACAAATGTGTATAATCGTCGATATGATTCACTTGAAACTCACTAAACAGTCTTTGTCTTTTCTTTAATTCACTATTAATAGATGCAAGAGCTCTATTACTAAAATTCTTACTTCCTTCGATATTTGTAATGGTTCCTAATAGATGAGGCATATTTTTAAATGGCTGAGCCATTCCTCCGCCTTTGTAATCTATTAACAAAAACGCTACTTCATGCGGATGAAAATGAACTGCTAAGGATAAAATGTACGTTTGTAGCATTTCACTTTTCCCTGAACCTGTTGTTCCAGCCACTAAACCATGTGGTCCATGTGCTTTTTCATGTAAATTTAAATGAACCAGATCATCTTTCCCTTTTAATCCAATAGGTACAGCTAATGATTGCGATGATTGCTGCACTTTCCAATTTTGCTTAATCTGAAGTTCTTCTACATTTTTCGCATTAAATAGCTGTAAAAATGAGACCATTTCAGGAATCGAGTTCTGCATACCGATTTGATGTTGTAGAGAACCAAGCATTCTAGCAAACTCTTCATTTCCTTGATGTACATGTTGATCTAAATAAAACGGTGAATGAACAGCTTTTTTATTTTCAATTAATATCTCACCTTCTCGTTCATTAATATATTGAACAAGAGTATGGATATTCTCCGTTAAACTTTCTTTTGAGTCCGATACAAATATCGTTGAAAAACCTAAATTTGTTTTTTTACCTTCTAAATATTCCATAATCACATGCTCGGCAATTAATTGACGATTAGACACAATAAAAATATAATGAGGCATGTATTTTTTCTTGTCATTTTCAGGATCTAAATCTCGTTCTCTTATCTTCTGATAAATAGACGTTAATAATTGATCACGTGTTTTCTCATTGTAAATTAACCCTCTCGCAAAAGAATCTGGTAGTTGAAAATGAGGTAACCATTTCAACCATTCCCATTCTCTATAATCATCTTCATCAAAAATATGAACGAATCGAATATCATGATAACTATGAAAAAATGCAAGTTGTCCAATTAATTGCTGTAATTCATGCATAACAATCGCTTTTTTACCGACGAGTCCAATACTTCCCGTCGATACCTGAATAGATAAAGGAACATTTTTTACTTTTTGATATTGCTTAACGAGCTGTTGAGATTCTTCGATTAAATGGTCAATCTCTCGATTGGCTAAATCACTGCTGCCAAGATTCACATCATAAGTAGAATCAACATCAGCTCTACCAATTCTTAATTGAAGGAAATCGGCATTATCAAATGTGCGCTCCCATATTCGATCACTTATTTTTGTGACAGATGTTTTCATTTCTTCAAAAGAAGGAAAATGATAATCAGCTACCTGCTTTTGCTTTTGATAGAGAGCATCTAATTCTTCCCTTTTTTCTTCTAAATAACGTGTATAGACCCTAAGTCGCTTTTCACTTCGTAACTTATGCTTCTTTTTATCTCGAAAATATTGAATACTTGATGTAAAAATGGTCATAACAAACATGACAAGCGAAATCAGCATAAATATTCCTCGTGGGTTTAGAATAGCGATAAACCCTATTACAAGAAGCATAACTAACGGAGGTAAAATCATGATCCATAAACCTCTGGAATCTTCCTCTGCGTCCTGCATTGGGAAAGAGAGAGTCACTTTCTCTTTTGGAAAATCATAAATCAATCTCGGTGTGCGTTGAAATAAAGGGTACCTCATTTTCATTTTTGAGGTAGGAATCGATGTTTCAATCAAAGAGCTCTTATATTCATTTACTGTTGAAATTCGTAAAAAATCACCTTCTAATAGGGTGACAGTCATAAAAGGAAAAAAGATTTGATCCCCATTTTGCACCTTGTGAATAGTAAGAATGTTCATCCCGTTAAGAAATAATTGTTCATTGTTTTCCGGATGAACGAGCCACTTTTCTCCTTGTTTAATCAGAGATAAAGAATCACTAAACTCAAAATGCCGATTTGGAGTGACTAATATATCTCCTTTTTTCTTTGAAAAGGTTACTTCCGTTCGATTACCCAAATAATACAGCTTTTCTTCAGATGCTTTTGTGATAAAAAAGCTAACACACTCATTATGTATCTGATATTTAAACGGTTTATCTTCGGTTAATATGCCAATCTCTCTATCTAATTCCTGCACACTCCACTCATTTTTAACCTTTTTTAGTTGTAATGATCCGTGGCTGAATGAGATGGAACGAATCTGTATCGTATCCTTTAAGTCTTCTCCAACTGATAACGTTTGCTGCTCATGATCCTCCAAAGCATATTTTTGAAGAGATGAACCAGCCATAATCCATAAATCCATAAACAAACCTCCTACATAGGAAAAACCGGCACCGGTCCTTTTGGATGTAGCTCTTTCTCGAAGAAACCATGAATCTATTTTTCGTTTCATTCTCTAAAGTTTCTCCATTCAGAAAGGAGACATGCGGTAGAAATAAGACAAATCTTGCAGAAAGTCAGGTTATGACTTTCGAAAAGAGATGGCTTATTTCCGAGCGTGGCAGGTGCAAGGTTAGACACTGAACTGAAGCTAGACAATAATAGATCCAAATTTACATACTTTCTATTCTGTGAACCAAATGAAACAAATGATTTACGCATTTACTTAGTTCCATCTGACTCTGATGGTTAATTATTTTCGTTTGTATTCGTATTTGGCTGTTTACCTGCTTCAGGATTACTATTTACAGGAGAAGAATTTGGTGTAGAGTTAGGTGTTGTATTCTTCTGTTCTGTTTGTGAGTCTTGTTCAGCTTGTTGTTCCTCCTCTAACTGTTTCTCTTCTTGCTCCTTCTGAGTTTTAAAGTCAGCTAATTCTACTTTTATTTCATCCAAAAGCTCTTGTTTCTTTTCAGCTTTTAAGCCTTTGTCTTTTTTAATTTCATCCTCATAATTTATAAGTGCATAGATAACTAAATCTTGATCTTCTAGAGTTCTTGCAATTGTCAGTGCTTTATCACTTGTGCCACGACCTATATAGATCCAGTAGAGAAAGAATTGTTCATCTGCTTGCAGTGTTAATGCATTGTTTACATTTTTTCTTTGCTCTTCTTGCAATGCTTCACTCGCCACATACGATGAGGCTAGTTGGTACTGCACAACATAAGGCATTGATTCTGGATTATAATTTTGCAAAAAAGTAATAACTTCGCTATATCTTTGTTCTAAAAAGGCTTGATTACCTTTCACATAGGCTTCTTGCTTTGGATGAACAAAAACAAGAGAATAAATGGTATAGAATAGTGCTGGAATAAAACAAACGATAAAACCAATTAAAAGATAACGCTGAAGCTTCCACTTTTTATTTGGTATCGTAATAAAGCTTTTTGCCTTTTGCTCTAAATCTGCCATTTTTTCCTGTAAATATAGTAACAATTCATCGCATGAGGAGGTTCCCATAATCTTTTTTACTTCTTCACTAGCTTTTAATATTTCATGAAATCTCATATATTCTTCAAAAGTATGTTTCCCCTCAATGACATAACAGAGTGTAGCTTTTAATTCTAAAAATAGTTGTTCCTCATTATTTTCAAAAGGAACTAAACTATCTTTAACTCCATAATGCAACAAATAAGGAGTGTAACTAGAATCAAAGATAATATTCTCAGGACACACAAAAGGTACTAACCTTTTCAATGAATGATCCATTACTTCCTTAGTTAGTTGATAGGCTAGCATCCATTTAGCTAATTCTTTCTTTTTCTGTATCCTAGAAAGCGGATGGTAGGATGGTGGTATTTCAAAGCTAATATTAACCTCATCATCCGTTATAACAATTTGTTTATTTATATGTATATTTTTCTCTTTTAAAGGCTGAATCTCTAAGTCATTCTTAAGCCTTAACCTAGCTCTTTGAAAATGATAAGTAATGGTATTATTCTCTTTCGTAATGACTGCTTCTAATTGTTGCTTTATATATGAATCTTTCTCTTCTGCCATTAAAAACTCTCCTTCATAACAGCATATACCTAGAATCGATTTATAAGATTTCTATTCGATCACCATTCGTAATTCCACTATCTATTAAGCTTGCATAACCGGAGCAAACCTTCTCTTTATTTATCACTCTTATCCAATATCCATCTGCTGGGCATTCCTCAATTCTCTTAATTTGCCAACAAATATCTATTACTTTTTTTATTGTCAAAAAATTAGAAATTCGCAAATCAAACACTTCACCAGTATAGTTTTTCATATCTACGGTAATTCCGATGTACATATTGTCTCCTTCTTAATAAGACTCAGCACTTGATTATAAAGGTGCTGAGTCTTATTGAAATGTTTATTTATCCACGAATTTGACCAGCAATTTGGCGATCTGCATCTTCCAATGCGTTCGCAGTGCTTGTAAGCTGTGATTGAATATCTTGTAATAAATCTGCCATTTTTTGGAACGAAGGTTTCAATTCATCATATTGTCCTTTAAAAGCTTCACTCGCTTGACCTTCCCACATACCTTGAAGGCGACCCATTAAATTATCCATTCTGCCAATTTGAGTGATTACTTCTTGACTTTCTCTACCATACTCCGTAGCTGTTTGAGATAGTTCAGCTGGTGTAACACGAATTTGACCTGACATTTCCCATTCCTCCTAATTCATTTTCTTTACTAAGACAATGATTAAATGTTTGGATAACTAGGCTTAGCATTTTAATCTTTGTGAGTAAGAAGCCATTATTGTTTTAATTCTCGACAATATGTCATAATAGTGTGTAAAGTTACGACATATTTTTTGAGCATATCAGCAATAATCGCCATCTCATTTATTACAGAGATTCTTTGCATAGTATTTCCACCTATATCCAATCTTTATTTTCTAATACCCATCGAATTTTTCCAATTGATTTTGTCACTATTTTTCAAAAAAGTAAATTAAACCCACATCAAAAGACCTATATTTCTTGTCTTTTTTCCAAAAAACGGGACCTTCTATTTAGCTCCTCCTTTTAATTGAGATGTTATAGTTCACATTTGACTGCATAATAAGCACTGCGAATTTATATCATTATTTTGCTCTTTCATATAATCGTTTCTCTATTCAATCACTTCTCTCACACTTGATTGTTCCAATCAACCTCAACTTATACAAATGATGCAAAATAAGCCTTTAAGAAATCCAATTGGATTTCTTAAAGGCTTAAGGCTAATCTTTCAATCTATAAAACGAATTAAAAATGTATCAGCTTGCCTCTGTTTCTTGAGAATGAACTTTTTTCATAAATTCATTTACATCCGCAGGTACTTTACGATCAATAATTGATACGATCCAAACAGATAAGAAACCAATAGGTACTGTTATAAGTCCAGGAATCTTAAATTGTAAGAATGTTGGTAACGTATTTGGTAAGAAAATCATATACATTGAAACCGCTAAACCAATGACTAAGCCAGCAATCGCACCTTTTTCTGTCATACCTCTCCACCAAATACCTAAAATGAATATGGGTGTAAATGTACTTGCGGCCACTGTAAAGGCTAGAGCGACTAAATGTCCTATAGATGCATCTTTTACCAATAAACCTAATCCACCATACAAGAAACCAAGAATAACAATAGCTACTTTACCAGCTACTACTCGTTCTTTCTCACTGATTTTTTTACGGAAAATTGTTGCATATAAGTCATGCGCAAGTGCACCAGAGCTTGCGATGAATAAGCCTGATAAATTTGAGAAAATCGCAGCAAAGGCTCCGGCAATTACTAATCCTAATAGCCATTCTCCACCTAAGGCTTGAGCTGTTGAAGGAATAACCATATTATTACCACCTGTCACTAAGTCCTTCATGACTTCTGGGCTAGCATCACCTCCAAGGAAAATGGAACGACCTACAACACCTAAATAAACAGCTAATAAAAAGAAAACGCTCGCAATACCAATTGCCATAAGAGCTGATTTACGTGCAGCCTTTGCACTTGGATTTGTGTAAAAACGTAATAGAATATGTGGAAGTCCAATTGTTCCTAGAGCGAGCCCTATTGTCATACTAATTGTTTGCCAAAAGGTAGGAAAATAGAAACCTGTACCTGTCCAATCCTGTCCATTAAACATTTGATCCTTACCATCTAAAGCATAAGGAGAAGTACCTTCGATTGGACCAGTGAACGAATTGATAGCAGCGAGAATTTTATCATAATGTAATCCCCCATAAACGGCTACTACTAGCATAATCACAAAGGCACCAAGACGAATCCATAACTCTAAAGCTTGATTCAAAGTCGTTCCTTTCATACCACCGATTCCAACATAAAAGACCATTACAACACATGTAAATATAATTCCAAATTCATAGCTTGTACCAAAGAACATACTTAAGATTTGTGCTGCACCAAGAAGTTGAGGCGCTGCATAAAATCCTGAAATTGCTAGTACAACTGCAACAGCTGCTAGCCTTGCTCTTTTACTATGAAAACGATACGCTAAAAAATCTGCCACTGTATAAGCACCAAATTTTCTCAAAGGTCCAGCAACAAATATAGCTAAAAGTGTTAAGCCAATTGAGAAACAGAAGGCATAGTACGCCCCATCATATCCAAGCTGAAACGTTAAGCCCGCAATACCTAAAAAGGTAGCAGCACTTAAGTAATCTCCTCCAATAGCAGAACCATTGGTAAACCAGCCAAAGCTTCTACCACCAACGAAATAGTCTGAAGCTGTCGCATTTTTCTTAGACAAATAGGTAATATACACAATAGTCCCCATCAGGAGAATGGTCATTAACATTTTGGGCTCAAATAATAAATCCATTACATCGTTCTCCCTTCAGATTTGTTGATACTATATTTACGGAGACGCTTTTCATATAAGCTTGTATGAATAAAAGCAATAATAAATGCCATAGCCATCGCTACTATACTTGTAATAAACCAAGATACCGTCATACCTCCCCAAAACTTAGAAAAAGCAAATTCAGGTGCATACCAATTTAGTACAGGTATAGAAAAAATAAAAACAAAATAAAAAATCGTTAACTTAGACCCTGTTCTAAATTCTGATTTCATTACTTTTTCTGTCTCTGAATCTAGTGGTGGTAGTTCACTTACATCAATCGTTCCAGCTTCAACATAATCGTAGTCTGAATACTCATTAGCCAATTTTTAATTCCTCCCAAAAATTCAAAATATGAATATTTCCGCCTATAAATAGTCCCCTCCCCAAGCGGAAATACGTCTGTAAATAATTGTATTTTATAATCCAATGTATTACCTTACAGTTTTCTAGCATAAATATACAAAAATTTGCCAATGTTCAGAATTTTGTTGTAGAATAATGTATACATTTTTTTGGATGGAGGTGCTCATTGTGTTAAGAGTTAAACTAAACATAGCGAATAAAAATGAGCTTGCCACAGTTATAAAGTGGCTACATGAGGCCCTATCTGATGAGTTTCAAATTTTAACTGATGATGACCAGCAAGTTGATATATTCATTGTTGAAGTGAATAAAATGTTTGATTGGGTTCGAATACGACGGTTACAAAGAAGATATTCTAAAAGTTTAATCTGTCCGATCTTGGCTAAAGAACTTTCCTTTTCATCTGCATTAGCAATCGATTTGAAACTACAAACCATACTTGTAAAGCCTTTACAGAAAAGCGTATTTTTACGAACAGCAAAGAAGTTACGTACTCGCTATTACCAATTCAAAAAGATTACGTTTACCTATAGTGATTTATATGAACAAATTACAGATGGAGATAATACTCCTTTTCAAGAAGCTTTTTTAAGAAGATTAATACGAGGCGAAATAGGTTCCGAACAAGAGGTCATAGAAGCAAGAGCTTTCCTACCTACTCAGGCCATCCCTAACGTTGTTTTACTTCTACAAGGCTTTTCTTTAGAAAGATTGCCGAACGGCATAGCACCAAGTGTCATTATTAAGCAATATATCCGGGAGCAGTATAACCAATGTAATTCCCATACGTCCTTTTTATCTTTTCAAAAGCACTTATTGATCTTATTAAGAGTTCCCAAATTGTACTCTTCCTTTAAACAATGGCAACAAGGTGTTGAATATATGCTAAAGGTCATACAACAATTACGTGAAGAGTTTGGAATTTATGTTTATATCGGTGTAGGTGATGTTTACGATGCACCTCTTAATTTGCATTTCTCTTATGGAGAAGCAAGAAAAGCGCGAAGAAAACCGACGATAACGCATGTTCAATTACGCTTTTTTGAAGAAATCACAAAAAATCCAGCATTGTTAAAAACGATCGATTATATTGTGAAAAACTGCTGTGAAAATATTTCCATTAGTGATGCAGCCACCTATATGAATTTTAGTGTTCCCTACTTTAGCCGAATGTTTAAAAAAGAGACGAAAAAAAGCTATGTAGATTATGTTACTTTTTTAAAAATCATGAAGTCCTTGCCTTTATTGCGTATGACAAATCAGACAATGGAACAAATTTCTGCAGACACCGGTTTTAATACACCAAACTATTATAGTAGTACCTTTAAAAAATACGTGGGATTATCTCCTAGCGAATATCGCGCTACATATGAGATTATCTTTAAATAAGTCTGGTGAATACATTTAGTATAAAAAGCTCAAATGGAGCGTTAGGCGCAAGAGACTGCTGTGGAAGTAGCGGGATAGGTGCACTCCATGGAAAGCGAGCATCCTGAAGCGGGATTCAACTCAGTCTATATTCACTACTTGTTCATAGGTAACAAAGTACCAAAAACAGCGTTAAATAATAGCTAATTGTGGTCTCGAACCAGCATAAGCCAATCCGACTAGAAGACTATTTCTTACCTCCTAGATAGATTGGCTAATTGTATGTACTTAATTCTATAAACCTATTAAAGTAACTTTTCCACGACAGCTGAGGCTGTACGTTCCTTGTTCACGACCGACTCTTTATATGTCCTATTAAAATATTCTGCATATAAAACATCCAACAAATACAATTGAGACAGCTTAGCGGAAAGACTTCCACCTTGAAGAGGTCCTTCATTTGCCCCACAAAGTAGAGTTATATCAGCATAATTCATGATTGGTGATTTTGAAAATCGGGTGATAACAATTGTTTTAGCTCCTCTTTCCTTCGCAACCCTTGCAACATCAATTGTATCTTTAGTAGAACCAGAATAAGATATAATAATAGCTACATCATTTTCTGTCATTAAAGCCGCTGTCATCACTTGTAGATGTGAATCGATGGAACATTCGACCTTATTTATGATCCTCATAAATTTATTCTTTGCTTCCATTGCTGTCATTAATGAAGAGCCTACTCCAAAAAAATGAACTCGTTCAGCTTTCATCATATAATCAATTGCTAATGCAATTTTTTCAACATTTATTAAGTTTTGTGTTTCTGTTAAGGCACTTATATTAGTGGTTAAGATTTTTTTCGATAGCTCCTCAATGGTATCATTCAATGTCACTTTACTTGGTAATTGGTGTGTTTCATCATCATCGAGTGATATACTATGTGCTAGTTCAATTTTAAATTCTTGATACCCTTTTAGCTTTAATGTTTTACAAAACCTAAACACACTTGATTCGCCTACATTACATGCATCGGCAAGATCGTTAATAGACATATATATCACATCTCTATTATTCTCAAGTATGTAGTCTGCAACTTTTTTTTCTGCATTTGTAAATAAATTATATCTAGAACGGACCAAAGTAAAGATATCCTGATTTCCCATACATTTATCACCCTTTATCTTTTTCAGTATGAAGTGAAACAGCACCTAATAAACCAGCTTTGTTCCCAAGAGATGCTTTTACAAAGTTAACATCTGAGAAGCTAGGCATAATACTTTTTTTCATTCTTCTTGAAATCTTTTCAATAATTTGATTTCGCTCCATAATACCACCGCCTAAAATAATAAGTGCTGGATTAAAAATATGTACTAATGAAATCAATCCCAATACGACTTCATCAATCCAATTATCTAGTATTTCTTCTAACAGTACAGAGCCTTGACTGATTTTATTAAATAATACCCTTCCATTAAGACAGCTTGAATCCAATTCTTTAGCTTTTTGAATAAGAGCTGTCGTTGAAGCATAAGTTTCATAACATCCCTTATTTCCACAATTACAGTTTAATCCATTAGGATGTAGAAGAACATGTCCAAATTCCCCTGCTAAACCATTTTTTCCTTTGTATAACTCCCCTTTTGACACAATTGCGCCACCTATTCCCGTTCCATAGGTTAAAAATAAAAAATCTTGGGTCTCTTTTACACTACCAAAATATTTTTCACCTAAAGCTGCCGCATTGACATCATTCTCTACTTCAACAGGAACCTTAAATCTTCCCTCCAAAATAGATTTTATTTCTGTACCTGTATAATTGGGAATGTTTTCATTAGCATAAATGATTGTTCCATTTTCCCTGTTTACTTGACCAGCTGTACTAATACCAATTGCATCTATACCCTGATAACTTGCAATCGCTTTTGATAATGTTTCAATGATAAACTTTCCACCTTTTTCTGCCTCGGTCCTAATTTCCTGAAAGTCTTGTAAAGTACCATATTCATCGGAAACAGCTATTTTTATCGTTGTACCTCCTATATCTGCTGCTACAATTCTCATCTATTTCACCCCTATTTCGTCTGAAAGGTAATAAATCCCCAAGTATTTTGGGGATTTATTTATTCTAGTTTTTGTTTTTAAAATGCGATAAAATCATCCATTAAGTATTTAATGTCTTATTGATCACATGAACAAACCTTTTAGTAATTTCCTTTGGTCTAGTAATAGCAGATCCAATTACAACAGCGTGTACGCCTGTATTTATAACCTCTTTCAAGTCTTCCTCTGTCCATATTCCACCCTCAGCAATAAATGGCACCGGGATATTTTCAACAGATTTCTTTATGAAATTTATATCAGGTAAAACGCTATCTTTTGTATATTCCGTATATCCACTTAACGTTGAACCAATACAATCAAAGCCTAATCGATAAGCTTCTACAGCCTCCTCATACGTAGAGCAGTCAGCCATAAAGATTTGGTTAGAATATTTTTCACGAATGTGTGGAAAGATTTGACTTATCGTTTTTCCATTTGGTCTCTTTCGTTTTGTAGCGTCTAATGCAATTATGTCCACACCTTCTTTATAGAGAAGGTCAATTTCTGAAATAGTTGGTGTAATAAACACGTCCGATTCAGATTCATCGTACACCTTTTTAATAATACCTATTAAAGGTAAATCAACTACTTCTTTGATTGCTTTTATATCTTCGACACTATTTGATCGTATGCCTCCTGCACCTCCTAGCTTTGCAGCAATAGCCATTTTACTCATAATAAAAGAGCTATGAAGCGGTTCATCCGGAAGTGCTTGACAAGAAACGATTAGTTTTCCTTTTATTTGCTGAAATAATTCTACTTTTTTGAGCATCATATTCTTCTCCATATTTAATTATTCCTTTACTCCGCCAATAGAAATTCCCTTGGTAAAATATCTTTGGAAAAAGAAAAAGATAAGTAGCATTGGAATAGCAGCAACAGTAGCTCCTGCCATTTTGTATGCGAAATTCGGATTAAGATCTTGCATTAAGGTTGCAATTCCCACCATCAATGTCTTAGCGTTTGCTTCTTGACCAACTACAAGCTGCCATAAATAATCATTCCAAACCTGTACAAAGTGAAGGATAAACAATGCTCCTATTCCAGGCTTAACAAGTGGAAGCATAATCTTATAAAAGATCGTCCATTCGCTTGCTCCATCCATTTTGGCAGCTTCTCGAAATGAGTCTGGTATGCTATCAAAAAACCCTTTCAACATAAACACACCAAAAGCAGTCGCAATATTCGGATAAATCATTCCGCTTAACGAGTTTACCATTCCAATGTCTTGAATTAATCTAAATAATGGAACGATTAACACTTCTTTTGGAATCATTAAGCTTGAAATGAAAATAACAAATATAATATTTTTAAATTTAAAATCTAACTTTGAAAAAGCATATGCAGCCATAGAACTAACAACTACAAGTCCTATTGTTGAAACAGTCGCTACAATAATACTGTTAAATGTCCATTTTAACGCCGGTTGATTACTGAATACATCTACATAGTTTGAAAAATTGATGCTTGTCGGAAACCAATCTGGTGGCATTTTTATGACATCAGAGCTTTTTTTCAATGAACTAGTGATCAGCCAGTAAATAGGAAATAGACTTAATAGAGCACAGAAAATAACTACGATGTTTGAAAATACATCAATAAATTCTCTCTTCTTTTGCGTTTTTTTTCTTAACAAGGTCCTTCCTCCCCCCTAATTATTCTTAAACATAGCTCTTAACTGAGGAATAGATAAGACTAATGTTATGATGAACATGATTACACCTACTGCTGATGCAACGCCTAATTGATTGTATTTGAAAGCATTATTGTATAAATAATACATTAATGTTGTGGAACCATTATTTGGTCCACCACCAGTCAGAAGTTGAATAACCACGAATATTTTTAAAACAGCAATAATATTCATAATGATGATATATATCGTCGTTGGCTTAACCATTGGAATAATAATTTTCATGATAATCTTTACTCTGCTAGCTCCATCAACCTCAGCAGCTTCCAGCAAATCTTTAGGAATACCAATCATAGAAGCTACATATAGGATAATCGCTTGACCTACATTTATAGCAAAAGTAATAAAAATAATAACAGGTAATACGGTATTTTTATTACCCAATAAATTGATTGTTGGCATTTCCATTTCTCTAGCTAAGTAGGGAATCAACCCGTTACTTGGATTTAATAAAAAACTCCATACCATGGTCATTACAACCATTGAAACCATTACAGGAATATAGTAACTACCTCTTATAAAAGAAACATACTTTGCATTTTTATCAAAAATTGCTGTTGCAACAAAAAGGGCAAAAATAACCGTTAATGCCACAATACAAATAACAAAAATGACAGTATTTATCGTAGATTTTACAAACACTTCATCATTAAACAAGCGTATGTAGTTATCTAAACCTACGAATGTAGCATCGGAATAACTGATTTTAAACAAACTTAATCGGATGCCTTCAAAAATTGGATATACAATGAAAATCGCAAACAAGAGCAATTGTGGCAGTATAAATAAATAACCTGTAAAATTCTCCTTAAACCTTTCAGTTTTCACTAGCATCCTCACCCTTCAAATGCCAATTCCTATTATCTGTTAAAAGACGATATAGTGTGGATACAATCCGATTTAATCTCCTATAACGGAATCCGCTTTCGCATTTTTAATTATTTCATTACCTTTTTTCTGATAATCTTTTATCGCTTTTTCAGGTTTTTTCTCACCTGTATAGATTGCTTGTAACTCAGGATATAAAACTTGTCTTAGTTCATTGTATCCAGCAACATTCCCAGTAAAAGTAAACAAGTATTTAGAATTCTCATCATAAGCCTTAAATAGAGGTTGCTCATTTGCAAATTCTTCTGCTACAGAAGATCTTACTGGAACACCATTTTTCGATGATTTTACTAATTCTTCATCTGTTGAGAAAAACTTCACAAAGTCTTTACTTACTTTTGTTTTTATTTTATCTTCGGATTTAAAAACAGCTGCACCTGTAACATAAGTGAACGTTAAAGGATCTCCACTTTCAGAAGGAATATTAGCGAGCCTCACATCAAATTTCGGTAAATCACCATTCTTCATATCATTCTTTGCATTTGTGTATAAAATAGCATTTGTGAAGTTTATTGCTAGCTGTTGATTTTGGAACATCGCATTCGTATCATTTGAAGACACTGATTCCGGTCCTGGATTTGTTAACCCCGATTTATAAATTTTCTCCATCCATTTTGCTGCTTTTATCCCTGAATCCTTTGCAACTACAATCTCATTATTGGAATTAAAGAATTCATTACCGAACATTCTTAAGTAAGCAAGATTCCATGTATCTGCTTGATTGTTTAAAGCATACAATCCCATTGGGTATGCATTTGGAAACTGATCTTTTGGTAATTTAGTTTTTAACGCATTTAAAATGGTTTCAAACTCTTTTAATGTCCACGTTTTTATTTCATTTTCTTCTCCAATATAACTTTCTAGCCCTGCAGCTCTTAACATATCAGCATTGTATGCAAAAGTACCTGGATTTTGAGAGAATGGATAGAAGTATATGTCTTTTCCAAAAGTAACGTTTTCCCAAATACTTTTAGGAATATCTTCTTTTGCCTGATCATCAACGATATCCGTTATAGGTTCCAAAGCCCCTCTATGTACATAATCTCCCATTGCAAAAACGCTTTCAAAAAAGATATTAGGAGGTGTACCACCGTTTAAATTTACATTTAGCAACTCATCTCTCTGATCTCCAGCAATTACTTCTATATTCACTTTCACATCATAATCTTCATATTGTTCCGAAAACTTTTTGGCTGCGTATTTTAAGAAACTGTCATAATCTGCTCCTTCTTCGGAGCCATCAAGTACACCTTTCCATTGAGGTGTTAACCAAGCTGTAATCTCTACTTTTTCTTTCCCATTTGATTTTTCATTCTTACTATCCACTTTTTCATTAGAGCAACCTGCTAAAAATACTGTAAGTAATAACACAAAGCTAGACAGAATTGTTATAAGTCTTTTGTTATTCATTCCTAGTTCCCCCTTTTAAAATACTTTGAACTTTTTCATAAATAATTTCAGAAAGTTGTTTATGTCCTTCTTGATCTAGATGCATATAGTCAACGTGGTTCATTGAAACAATTCCTTTTGTATCAAGAAATTCTATATCATGAACTTTCAATAATTTTTCTAAATGAATTGAAAGTTCTTCCGATTTGCAATCACAATCTTTTCCCATTGGTAGACCAATAGATGTGTTCATATAATCTTTACCAATTGGAGGTGGAGCAACAACTAGGACTCTACTCGACTGACTATCTATAGAGACCGCGTTCTTTGCTTTAATAGCCAGTCGGGTTATTCCCTGCGCAATATTATAAGCAGTTAAATTAAATCTTTCCTTCGTATCATTTGTTCCAAGCATAATAATAACTAACTCAAGAGGTGAATGACTTAATAAACAAGGATGTATGAAAGTAAGTCCATTTAACCCTTCAAATAACGGATCCTCAATCACACTTGTTCTTCCTGATAAACCTTCTTCAATAACCTGAAATTCATCTCCAAGGTATTCATTTAATAAACAAGGCCATCTCACATTCTCTGGGAATCTTTCCGTTGTTTCAGCATTGTACCCCCATGTATTTGAATCTCCATAACAAACAATTCTTTTCATGGCACTATTACCCTTCGTATTTAGCAATCGTTTCATCTATCAGTTTTTTTAATTTTCCTAATTTTCCAAATTCTTTTTCTGGTATGGCTTCTAGCGGTTCTCTTACACTCCCTACATTGATCCCATTTAATTTCAAAACTTCTTTTATTGCTGAATACATGGAGCCTTCAAATGAACATAGAGCGATAATAATATCGTTGATTTCTTTTTGGATATTCTTTGCCTGTTTAATCTGTCCATTCGATATAAACTCTTCAGCTTTTAAAAATAGTTCAGGCATAGCCCCATAGGTTCCACCTATTCCACTATCAGCTCCCATTAGTCTTCCAGCAACAAATTGTTCATCTGGACCATTAAAAACTAGTATTCTGTCTTCATCAACAGATTTAAATCTTTCAATATCCAGTACTGGCATTGAAGAATTCTTAATTCCTATTACTTTTTCATTTGTTAGCATTTGTTTAAATAGATTCATTGAAAGTGAATAACCTGTTGTTTGAGGGATATTATAGATTACAAATGGTAAATTTGTAGAATCAATAATAGTAAACCAATATTTTGAAATTGAACTCTCAGGAAGTTTGAAATAAATTGGCGGTATAGCTGATAATGCATCGTAACCTAATTCTTCTGCATATTTTGCCAAAGTAACACTATCTCTAGTTGATGGAGCACCCACATGTGCTATTAAAGTTAGCTTGCCTTTTAGACACTCCGCTACATATTTAAGCGTCGCTTTTCTCTCAATAATATTCTGATAAATACATTCGCCCGAACTACCACCCACGTATAGACCTTTTACTCCCTTATGATAAAGATAGTTTGCTAATGCCTTTGTTCTTTCTTCCGACACCTCTCCATTTTCATCATAGCAAGCATAAAAAGCTGGAAATATTCCTTTAAATTTATCATTCATACATTTCACCCCATATCCAATAAAACTAACATTTATAAACAACCTATCCTAAAATTACCATACACTATTATTTTTGTAAACATTTTCCTTCATTATATTTTTTTTGAAAAAAATTTCCACTATTTCAAGTCATGATCATGCTTCTACAATCGTTAATAGATAATAAGACTAAATTAACTCCTCACTTAACCATTATTTTCATCACTATACTTTTGAACAGGTATGCGAATCATAACAATTGTTCCATCAACTCGACTACTATATATTTGTAATCCGTATTCCTCACCAAAATGTAATCTGATTCTCTCATGAACATTTTTTGTACCGATATGATTTGTTGTGATCGTGTAATGATCTTGAAATAGGTTTTGATTAAGTTTCATTAGTGTATCCTGATCCATTCCTACGCCATTATCATGTATTTCAATTACAAGACCTTCATCAGATAGAAACACAATAACAGAAACTTCTATCTGTTCCGTCTGACGCTCAAGCCCATACTTCAAAGCATTTTCCACTATTGGCTGTAGCATAAATCGAACAACGAGCAAATTCTCGCATCCATTTTCAATAATTTCATGATAATCTATATTATTCGCATATCTCATCTTTTGAAGTTTAAAATATAACCGTACATACTCCAACTCTGTTTTCAAAGGAACAAGATCTTGATCAATTTTAGTGTGCAAACGGAACAAATGCCCTAGTGTACCTATCATTTCACCTAACTCTCGTTGATCATTTAATACCGCTTTCATCTGAATTGATTCCAACGTATTTGCAAGAAAATGAGGATTAATTTGACTATGCAAAGCAATTAATTGTGCTTCCTTTTGTTTGGCTTTTGCAGAGGCAATTCGTTCTACGAAGCTTTTTAAATCGCTAACCATTTTATTAAAGCCGTGATATAGTGTTCCTATTTCATCATTGCGACTAGTCTTAAGATCCACGGTAAAATCTCCTGTTCCAATAAGCCGAACCTGTTTACTGAGATGAATGATTGGTTTTGAAACTCTAGAAGAAATGAAGAACATTAAAACCGTTGCTAACAACGCTGAACTTGCTGCAACCAATAAAATAATTCGACCAATAAAAGCTGACTTCTCTGTAACATCTGTCGAATTGATATATTGAATAACCTTCCATCCCGAGTATTTGGAAGTAACAAAATTCACATATACAGCTTTATTGTTTATTTTTGTATATAATTGACCATTTTCTTCCGCTAAGATACTCTTTAATGCTGAAGGTTCGATCTTTAAAGCCGTTGTATTTTGCTGAAATTGAGAAGAGTATATGAAACTACCTTTATCATCAACCATTATGAAATTCCTCTGATTATGTTCCATTAATGAAAAAATGTTGCGGAGCATATCTAAGCGAATATCGAGAAGAATCACTCCAAGTATTTGATCCTCTCCAACTTGTCGGATTGCTCTTGACATGGAAATAACATAGTCATTTGAAAACTTTCGCTGAAACGGCTTGTGAGTACCAAACAAGACCATTCCTCCATCTGCTTCAATCGTCTTTTTATACCAGGGCTCATTGAAATACGAGTAATCATAGTCAGCACCAACATAATCATAACTACCTGCATAATATACTCTGTTACCCAAAAAAATTTGTACCCCATTGACATTATTAATTAACAATTCAATTCCTTGAACAAAATTATGTATACTTGTTTCATTTTCAAGCTGGTTTGAATTAGATGGATTGTTCATTGTTTTTTTAATGCGGAAAGTAATTTAGCATCATTAAACGCAAGTAATGTACCTTTTTCGATTGCTTGTAAATATTGATCCATATTAAAGGATAAGTTTTTTAAGATTAGGGAAGAGTTACTCTGGAATTCTTTTTCTACTGCATTTAACGACACCCTATACGTTACTACTGATACAATCAACAATGGAATCGTAACACTACAGATAATAAGAAAAAATATTTCTGTACGGATGCTATTTCTCATCGAACACCTCGCATTTTGCGATATTCAGAAGGAGTAATTCCAGTAATTTTTTTGAAAGTTTTTACAAAATGCTTATAACTGTTATAACCACACATGTTAGCAACTTCTAAAACAGAATAGTTAGAATTCTTCAAGCATTCTTTAGCATAATTCATTCGAATTTCTGTAATGTACATTACATAATTAATGTTCATTTTATTTTTAAATAAGCGGCTTAGATAAGTAGGGTTATAAAAAAATACATTGGCCACTCTAGTCAACGAAATGTCCTTATCTATATTTTCTAAAATGTACGCCTCAATTTTTGAAAAAATCCGTTTCTCCATAGAGTTTCTAGAACTATAATCAAAATTCAAACTGATTGTCAAAATAAAATCAGTAAGCCATTCAAATAAATCTGTTAGTGTACAAAAGTCATCCAAAAAAGCACTGGAAAACAATTTCGTATGATACATTTCTCTTATATTTATTCCATGCTTGTGAACAAATCTTATACAAACCCCAATCAGTTCTTGGACAAAGGCAAATAATATTTCAGGAGTAGCCTGTTCAGCGTGTTTTTCTATTAGTTGTTCAAACTGTCCCAACAATTCCTTTATTGTGATTTGATCAGCCTGTTCAAGCGCAATTACTAGTTTTTGCTTTTGATTCTCTGTCAAATGGAATAAATAACCTTTTACGTGACTAGGCTGACTGTAATAGAAAATTTGCTCTCTACTATCAAAAAAACGATAAGTTATTGCTTGCTGAGCTAAGAGAAGAGACTGCTTTACATGGCTACCACTATTAACTTGAGGTCCGACACCACAATACAGATTATTACTTATTGAACTAACTTGCTTTACTATTTTCCGTGCTATATCTGTAACCTTGTCTATCAATAATGGATTTTCCTTAGAAGCGATGAACATAAAACATTTCATCCCTGATGTATATATAAAAACTTGACAATCTAACTCTGATTGAAATAACTCTTCCCAACTTGAACGTATCTTCGCAACTACGTCTCCCCATAATTGTTGAATAGAATTTCTGTCCCCCATTTTTGAGATGAGAGTGAAAACGACTGTATAATAACTTTCATTCACAATAGGAAGATTGAACATTTCTGAACGTCTTTTCCATTCTTCCTCACTATAATTATTCTCCATCAAGTCTTGAATGCATTTTTCCTGCATCAGTGTCTCTTTTTCGCTTAGCTCTTTCCTTATTTCTTCTTGTCGTATGATATCCTGTTTTTTTTCTTTCATTTTGGTAACAGCTTCTTGAATCGTTTTTATGCTTTCTTCATATTGAAGCGGCTTTACCAAATACGCTGTCACCCCTAGCTGAATTGCCTTTTTGGCATAAATAAAATCTTCATATCCACTTAAAATAACAAAAATACAGTCAGGTAGATCTACTTGAAGTCTTTCAATCATTTTCAAACCATCCATATTAGGCATTCGAATATCGGTTACAATTAAATCGGGTTTCCATTTGTTTGCTTTTTCAATAGCATCTAATCCATTCTCAGCTTCGAGAATAGTTGAAAATCCAAGCTCTCCCCAATTAAAATACTTTACCAAACCTGCACGAATGACTATCTCATCTTCTACAATCATTAAATTATACATATATCACCTCGAATACAATTATATGTCAATCTCAGCAAAACAAAATAGTCTTAAATATCCTAAAATGTAAAGATAAACCCTAAAAAGTAAAATAAAGGGTATTTTTTCTCGTGATCATTTTAGATAAGATTAATCCAAGTAAGAAAGCGCTTTTATTCGTAGGGTATAAAAATACATTTTATTGGAGGGATTGAATTGAAATTGTTCAAAAAAATAGTAATTCCACTACTTTCTGCTTCAGTTATTCTTGGAATTGTTGGCTGTTCAAAAGATTCTAGCACAAATGAAAAGACTTCTAATGACAAAAAGCAAGTTGAAATCACATGGTGGAATTATCCGAACTGGGATGCATTGGATGGAGAATTAGGGAAATACGAAAAAGAGGTAATTAAAGCATTCAATAAGAAAAATCCTACTATCAAAGTTAACCTAGAGATGATTTCATTCGAAGGTGGTCCAGAAAAGGTAAACGTTGCCCTTGCCTCCAAAACAGCGCCTGATCTCATTTATGACGCTCCAGGCCGTATTCTTGACTACGGTGAAAAAGGTTACCTTGCACCCTTAAATGATATGGTTGATAGTGAAATGGAAAAAGATATATCTGAAAGCATTTGGAATCAATCAAAAGTAAAAGATGATGTCGTAATGTATCCACTTAATACAACTCCATTTATGATGGCTGTCAATAAAACACTATTTGAAAAAATTGGAGCACTTGACTTGCTCCCTCTAGACCGGCCAGAACGCACCTGGAGTGTTGCAGAATATGAAAAGGCTTTAGAAGCAGTTAAAACAAAAGCACCTGACGTTTACCCATCTGCTTTTTTTGCTAAAAGTTCTGCTGGAGACCAGGGAACAAGAGCTTATTTAGCTAATTTAGCTGGAAATAGCTTCTTAAACAAGGATATGACGGAAGTGACTATTAATAGTGGTGATGGCGCTAAAGCACTTCAATGGGTTGTTGATGGAGTTTCCAAAAAACTAGTTGCACCTGGTGCAGAGTCAATGGCAGCAAGTGATACTCTCGATTTATTCTTACAAGGTAAACTAGCAACAACAATAAATTATTCTACAGTTGTAAAGAAAATATATAGCTCTAAAAAAGTCGTAGATTTTGAAGAAGCATTTGTTTCATGGCCAACACCTGATGGTACAAACCCTTCGTACGAGCCATATATCGGTGGTATGGCTGTATTCAATAATGGTGACAAAGATAAGATTGAAGCTGCTAAAAAATTGATTAATTTTATTGCAAATGATCCTGAGTGGAAAGATAAAAACCTTAAAGCTACTGGCGGTTTCTCTGTCAGAAATTCAGTAACTGGACTTTATGACGATGCCGAAATGACATATGTAGAATCCATGAGAAAGTATATTATTGACGGACCTACAAGAGCAAAAGGATTTGTTGAACTAAGAACAGTATGGTTCCCAGAACTTCAACAAGCATTAATGGGGAAATCATCACCTAAAAAAGCATTGGATTCTTTTAAAGCAAAAGGAGATGAAATCCTAAAGAAAAGTCAATAAAGAGCATCAGTAATCGTTGAGGGAGTTCGTTAATCCCCCAACGATTACTAAATGTCTCTCTCCAACGGCAATCACATTAGAATGCATAATTCTTTTCGCTTCAAAAGGGAAAATGAAGTTCTTTTAGAACTTTCTTACTTAACTTATCGCTAAACTGGTAGATACGAAAATTTTTTTTGACCAATTGGGTTTTTACTAGCACTAAGACTCCCACCTAAATGCCTCTTTTCTTGCTGTTTTTTTCATTGGGGGTCTTAGAATTAGTTTGAACGGTATACGGGACCTTTCTCATAAATAATATAAAGACCTAGATTATGACGAAAGATCTCTTTTTTAATGAATGTAAATAAAGGAGGTAAAACTTAGTGAGAACCTTCACTCAAAAGCGCTTTTTTAAAAGAGAATGGCTAACTAGCTATCTTTTTTTATTACCTGCACTTAGTTTTTTTGTAATATTCGTCGTAATACCTATGATTAAAGGAATATATATAAGCTTTTTTAATTACACTGGAGCTCAATTTGATTTTATAGGACTAGATAATTATATTTACTTATTTCAAAATGAAGTTTTTCTAAAAGCACTACGTAATACCGTTCTTTTAGTCTTAGGTGCCGTACCAATTGTTATTATCTTTTCCCTTTTTGTCTCAATCAATATTTATCAAAAAAATGAAAAGCTGAGATCCTTTTTTCGAGCAATATTTTATTTACCAGCTGTTTCTTCCGTAGTAAGCATAACCGTTGTCTGGGGCTGGATTTATCATCCTAATTACGGAGTACTCAATTATATTCTAAATTTATTGAACCTAGAGTCCATCAATTGGCTTGGCGACTCGAAATTTGCCTTAATATCCATCATTATCGTACTTATAACAACATCTGTCGGTCAGCCAATCATCCTATATACAGCTTCCTTAGGAAATATTCCTTCAACCTATATTGAAGCAGCAAAAATTGACGGGGGAAGTGATTGGCAAATATTCCGAAAGATTATTTGGCCTCTTTTAATGCCTACTAGTTTATACGTTATTATTGTAACTACGATTAACTCCTTTCAATGTTTTGCATTAATTAAATTACTGACATCAGGCGGCCCCTTCTACAGTACAACTACAATTATGTATGAAGTATATGAAAAGGCGTTTACTCTAGCACAATTCGGCTTAGCTTCCGCAATGGGTATCATTTTAGCAGTGGTGATCATTACTATTTCAATCATACAGTTTAAATACTTCGGAAAAGAAGTGGAATATTAGGAAAGGAGAACTTGAAATGGAGCCTACTATACAATCAAAGAAAAAAATAATAGTAAAAAAACAAAAGAAAATGCCCATTCCAATTGGTAAAAAACTATCGATGTTCTTAATGATATTTTTCGTTTTATTATTTCTATTCCCCTATTATTGGGTTATTACTGGATCATTTAAATTACAGCTTGTAGCAACTACGATTCCACCTGAATGGTTTCCACTAAAACCAACCATGGAAAATTGGGTTGATTTATTTAAAAATCCAATTTGGCGTTGGACTTTTAATAGCTTTTTTATTTCTTTTGTAGAGATGATATTAGTTTGTTCAACCGCCGCTCTCGCAGGCTACGCTTTAGCCAAAAAACGTTTTCCTGGCAGAAAGGTGATCTTTTGGATATTAATTGCAGCAATGACTCTTCCAAAACAAGTAATCCTAGTACCCCTTTTTACTATGTTAGCGGATTTTGGATGGGTTGATACATTTCGAGGACTGATCCTTCCAGCTGTTGGGTGGCCATTTGGGGTATTTCTCATCAAACAATTTGCTCAAACCATACCTGATGAATTAATCGAAGCTGCCAAAATAGATGGTTGTTCCGAATTACGCATCTTTTACTCAATTGTATTGCCTATGCTGAAGCCTGCTGTTGGTGCTTTAGCCATATTCACTTTTATTGCTTCATGGAATGACTATTTCATGCAATTAATCATGGTTCGTTCTACTTCCATGCAAACATTACCACTCGGAGTTGCTGCCATGCAATCTGAATTTGCAACAAACTACGGAGTCTTAATGGCAGGAGCAACCCTTTCTTCTATACCTATGATTGTGATTTTTCTTATTTTCCAAAAGAATTTCACTCAAGGAATTACAATGGGTGCTATAAAGTAACAACGTATGAATCGGTATATTTTTAACATAAACAGATAAAAGTGCAAACTATCCGTTCAGCCTAAAAATAAGAAGGGACAATGAGTTATCTTTTTTTGGATACATCAAATGTCCCTGCTTATTTTCTTTTGAATAGCTTTATCACACTGATGAATCTCTACTAACTATGGAAAAACACTCTAATTACATCCATTGATGGCTACTTTATTCCATAACTTATTAAGTTTGTTAGTATTCGATAACCACCAGGAACTTGATTTTGAATTTGTCTATATAGTACTAGATTTGTATATAGATAACTACCTTTCCCATAATTCGCCATTAGAATACCACCATCAAATGGCGCTTCATTTGGATCCGCCATTGTTATAAATGTCTCATATCTACTGTCCCATTTCATTGGGAAATAAAGTCCTCTTTCCTGAACCCAATGACTCCAATCATCTTTTGTTATTTTGTTAGGATAATTAAATAGAGGAGAATCCGGCTTCAAAAGATTTACCGTTGCATTCTCATCCGTTACTCGCCAACGTATGGAAGGATTTCCAATTGTAAGCGGATATGGTGCAGTTTTTTGTGCATCCCATCCATCGCCTGGCTTGTGATATTGAACAACAAGATATCCGCCATTTTCTACATATTTTAAGAGCCTTGCATTGTTTAATTGTAAATCCTCTCGGGATAAATAAGCACGAATACCTACAACAATCGTATTATATTGATTCAAATCACCAGTTGCCAAATCCACTGGGGTTAACTTTGTGATATTAAGACCTGCATTACTTAAATAATCGGCCACTTTATCAAATCCACTTTCAATATAGCCTACTTTCAAAGAATCTGGCTTTAGTAATTCAAATGCAACAGCATTTATATTTGCTGGATATTGATAATAGAAAGTTCCAATATGGTCATATGATATTTCTTGAATAGTAGATTGAAAGGTCTTTCCATTAACAGTTGCAAAAGCTTTTATTTCATATTCATCATTCTTTACGGTTGGCGGTGGAGTAAGGATGAATTTCACTTGTTTCTCTTCATTTTTTCCAGAAAATGAAACCGTTGATTTTGTAGGTGTAACCTTCCAATTTGGTGGTATTTTTATTGCTATATTTGCTGTTGTCTTCCCTTCTCGATAATTTTTAGCTGTTACTGTTATCGGTATTTCTTTTGGCACGTTTGCCGTATTTACAGCAAGATCCTCAGGTGAAAGTGTGAGACCTACATCAGGAAGTACAGCAATCGTGCCATTTAATTCTTCTTTAAATGTCGTTTTTGTATGACCATATTCAAAAGAAATGTTTGCTGAAATGGCAGATTTATTATACGCATGATAGTCATTTGCCTCTTTAGGAACATCAACCTGATACGTAATAATCGTTGATTTTTTTGGAGCTAGATAAACAGATTTTGTTTTTGTTTTTGCTTTCCAGCCTTTTTCCATGTCCAATTTCACAGAAACATTTTTTAGCGTATGTGTTCCATTGTTTTTAAGTGTAATTGTCACATTGGTTTTTTGACCTTTTGTCAGTATATTGGAGGAGGATTTAGCTTGAACATCTAAATTTGAAGATACAAAACTAGCATTTTGCAATTGCTCTTCTTTTAATGAAAGCTTGTGAAGCAACTCATTTTTGACTTCATTACTTAGTTTTGCTTTTTTGACTTGTTTTGTAACTGTTCGAACATGAGTTAGAGCTGTTTGAGATGAGGTAAAAACACGCTGACTATTTGGATATGCTTTAATAACAGAATCCATTTTTACTTGTAGTTTTTTCAGTTCGGATCTTAATTGCGACTGTGATACTGGTAATTGATTCGCCCAATCAGTAAAGTTATATGGAATTCCAGCAAAAAGATCCTTTTTATCTTTCGTATTCACGGCACTTTGCTTCAAATCCAGATGTACCTGACGTGGTCCTGCTGGAATATCTGATCCCATTCCTTGACTTTTATGCATATATCGAGATTGTTCGCCAAGCTGCGGATATGTCATCCCATAAACGGGGTCATATGCTCCAATTTCAATCGATGTTGTTGCTTTATCTGCAGAGGAAACTGGTAAATATAACTTTTTTACTTGCCATACGGATAATCCTTGCTTTAAATGCTGCGGGAAAATAGTCGGATTTGCTGCATCCTTAAAAGCTCGTTCACTTAATATGGTCATCGTTCGATGATGACCGTGCTGAGTATCATCATTTTGAAAAGATGGCATTACAATATCGGGCTGATATGTACGAATAAAGCGAATTAAACGTTCATATGTTAGTTCCTCGCCCCATTTTCCCAACGTTTCTTCTGGTGTCTTGGAAAAACCAAAATCGTAAATAGGATCAGATGTTGTTTTACTTAAATGATAAGCTTTTACTCCAGTAATTTTTGCAGCTTCAATCATTTCCCTTGAGCGAATGATTCCAAGTGCGTTATCCAATTCGTCGCCTATTTCATTTTGCCCTCCTTCACCTCGATTGGCAATTAAGCTAGATGTCTTCACTCCTAATCCTCTTGATAAATAAGCTAGAAAATCACTTCTTTCATCATCAGGATGAGCACCACTATTCAAAAACGTAACAGTTGTACCAAGTGGTTTGACAGCATTCCATAGTTCTACATTAGGTTTGTTAGTACTTGCTGTACCTTTTGCGAACGGAAAAAATGATACAACTAAAAATAGTGATAAAATAATCCGCAATAATCTCCTCATCATGAAACCCCTTTCATTTTATAAAATTTTCACTTCATAAACTAATAGATGATATGTAAGGTAGTAATATTCCTTAAACCA
Source organism: Bacillus sp. AP8 (assembly GCF_000321185.1). Taxonomy (NCBI): domain Bacteria; kingdom Bacillati; phylum Bacillota; class Bacilli; order Caryophanales; family Bacillaceae; genus Bacillus; species Bacillus sp. AP8. The sequence goes on along the minus strand of NZ_CAPG01000019.1, from coordinate 66,437 downwards.
AGCTGCATATATAATTTATAGACTAATACTTTATTTGATAGGTATTCTTTTATGCCTCAACAGTGATTAGTTAAAGTAAGCCATTTTATACTGGCGCTTCCCTTTCCACTTAAAATCTTTTTGTAGTATTTCAAAAAAAGAGACTTGTTGCCAGTATGAACAAGAAAAATGTTGATAATAAGGGGGTTTTTTAATGAAAAGCAAGAAGTTATCCATTTTTTCCATACTTACTCTTTCCGCCGCATTGTTGATATCAGGTTGCAGTAGCTCAGATACTTCAAATTCAACGCCGAAAAAAGACGATAACAAGGAGAAGAGTAGTAAACTTGAAGATAAAATTGTGGTGTACTCTCCTCATGGAAAAGATATCTTATCGAAATTCGAAGCACAGTTTGAAGCGAAATATGAAATTGATGTAGAATGGCTTGATATGGGCTCTCAAGAAATTCTAGACCGGATTCGATCAGAAAAGAATAATCCACAGGCCGACGTTTGGTGGGGAGCTCCTTCTACCAACTTTAACCAAGGAAAGGCTGACGGCTTATTAACCCCTTATCAACCTTCTTATTCTGATAGCCTTGATCAAAATTCTCATGATCCAGAATGGTACTGGTCTGGTACTAGTAAGACGCCTGAGGTCATTATGTATAACAGCAAAGAATTATCAAAAGAAGAAGCTCCAAAAGACTGGGATGAACTACTTGATCCTAAATGGAAGGATAAAATCATCATTCGTTACCCGCTTGCTTCAGGTACAATGAGAACGATTTTTTCCGCAATGATCTATCGAACTTATAAAGATACGAACGAACCAAAAGCAGGATATGAATGGTTGAAAAAACTTGATCAAAACACAAAAGAATACTCGGCAAACCCAGAAATGATGTATAACAAAGTAGCTAAAGGAGAGGGTTCACTCTCTGTTTGGGCAATGCCGGATGTTGTGAATTTAAAAGAAAACAAAAACTATCCTTTTGAGTTTCTTATTCCAGAGAGCGGTACTCCTGTTTTAACTGAAGGAATCGCTATCGTAAAAGGGGCTAAGCATCCAAAGGCAGCTGAAGCATTCTATGAATTTGTTAACACTCCTGAAGCAGCTAAGTTATTAGCTGAAGAATTTTATCGTATTCCAACTAGAAACGATGTGACTGGTCTACCAGATTGGATCACAAAAACAGAAATAAAACCGATGGATATCGATTGGACTGTTTTCCAAGAAAAAGGAGACGAATGGATGAAATATTGGGACGAAAACATAAAAAATGGAGCTAAAGAAATTAAAGAGTAAGGAAGTGTCGCTCTAATGACATCAATAATAATCGAAAATGTCCAAAAATCCTTCGGAAAAACTATAGCCGTCAATCATCTTAATCTATCTATTAAAGACGGTGAGTTTTTTACCCTTTTAGGTCCTAGTGGCTGTGGTAAAACAACAACCCTTCGTATGATTGCAGGATTTTATTATCCATCACAAGGATTGGTTCGATTTGGAGAGAAGGATATGACTCGCATACCTCCGGAGAAAAGAAATACGGGCATGGTTTTTCAAAACTATGCCCTTTTTCCTCACATGACCGTATTTGAAAACGTTGCATTTGGCCTAAGGGTTAGAAAAATGACTTCCGTTGATTTAAAGAAGAAAGTAGAGGAAGTACTGAGCAAAGTGAAACTAGAGAACTATTCAAATCGTCAGGTCAGTCAATTAAGTGGTGGTCAACAACAACGTGTAGCCCTAGCAAGAGCACTTGTAATCGAACCAGAAATACTATTATTAGATGAGCCATTAAGTAATTTAGATGCCAAACTACGGGATGAAATGAGAGCTGAAATTTTACGATTACAAAATGAGTATAAAATAACAACCATTTATGTTACACATGATCAAGCAGAAGCACTATCCATGAGTGACCGAATAGCTGTTTTTAATAACGGAATATGCCATCAAATTGGCACTCCTACTGAAATCTATAATAATCCTTGCAATGATTTCGTAGCCCGTTTCATTGGAGAAATTAATCTTTTTCCTGCTCAAGTAGAACTTATTAATTCCGACCATATTATGGTTTCATTAACACAAATCCGAGAGCCAATCAAACTCCAAGTTCCCTCACAACATCATAGCAATCACACTTCACTTGATGATAAAAACCTTGCCATCTCCATTAGACCAGAAGCAATCAAGATAATAGACTCTTCGGAAGAAGGCTTAAACATTTTAAAAGGAAAAATCTTATCTCTCCAGTTTTTAGGCGCTATTGTAAATTTGCTCGTCCAAGTTGAAGCTTTGTTACTACGAGTAAATGTGTTAAATACACATACATTTGGACACTTTTATCAGGGAAAAGAAATTTACGTACAGCTCCCAGAGCAGCAATTACGTATTATTCCTATACTAAATGGTGATACACCATGATGAAGAAAAGAGATATGCGACTCACTCTTTGGCTACTCCTCCCAGTTATTATCATTCTAATTGCCTATGTTCTCTATCCATCCTTACGAACTATTATTGAAAGTTTACAAAAAGGAGGTTCACTTTCACTCGGGAACTACCAGGATTTTTTCGTTCAAGAATCAAAAACAAATTTAGAAGCTCTGTGGAATTCTGTCTATATTTCGATTTTAAGTGTGTTGGTTAGTGCGTTAATCGGAATTCCTTTAGCCATTATTTTTAATCGATACGATTTTCCAGGTAGAAATTTCTTCTCTACAGCAGCAATCTTACCAATCGTTTTACCCTCACTTGTTGGTGTTATGGCGTTTATGTTTTTATACGGTGAAACTGGATTAGTTCCGAATGCCATTAAGGATTTATTTGGTTTAGAAAAAGTTCCTTTTAAAATAGGTGGCGTATCAGGAATATTAATTGTCCATGCTTATACGATGTATGTCTATTTCTATATGACTGTCTCAGCAGCTATACATAAAATTGATCCTTCTCTAGAAGAAGCTGCTTATAATTTAGGGGCAAATAGATTTAAAGTGTTTTGGAAAATCACATTTCCTTTATTAACACCTGCTATTATTGCTGCTTCCCTACTCGTTTTTATGATTTCCATGGCATCCTTTAGTGCACCCTTTTTGTTAGCTGGCGGATATCGAGTATTAAGTCTACAAATTTATTTTTCAAAAATTAATGGTGATATGGAAATAGCTGCTACTCAATCTGTTATTCTCTCGATCGTTTCCATTTCTTTTCTATTATTCATGCGTTGGTATCAAAATAGGAAGGATTATCGAATGGCTTCAAAAGGGATTGGAGCTCATCGAAGTGAAGTAACCAATCCCTTTATTAAATGGATTTTGGTTGGAGCAGGCATGATTGGAGTTTTGATTTTACTATTACCTCATTTAACCATTCTATTATTATCACTAGTACCAGATGGAACCTGGACTTGGCAAACCTATCCTACCATCTTTAATCTAGAAAATTATCGTCTTTTATTTGAAGATCCAAATATTTTCAAACCATTACGAAATAGTTTAGTCATGGCGATTATTGCAACAATCGCTAATTTAATATTTGGTGTCATTACATCCTATGTTCTTGTCAAAAGAAAATTTATTGGAAAAAGCTTAATCGATATACTCGTTATGATTCCATGGGCTTTGCCAGCTACTGTAATTGGGATGAATCTAATATTTGCTTTCAACGAACGCAGTATTTTTTCTTTTGGTCAAATTTTAGTAGGAACCTTCTGGATTTTACCTCTCGCCTATTTTGTCAGACATATTCCTCTTGTTGTTCGCTCAACGAATGCTGTTCTAGAGCAGTTAGATGACTCCATTGAAGAAGCAGCGAGAAGCTTAGGAGCAAGATGGTTCTATACTTTTAGGAAAGTAATTCTACCTATCATTATGCCCGGTGTTTTATCCGGCACATTATTAGCATTCATTGAGTCTGTTGGAGAATTTCCAACATCCGTACTTTTATACACCATTTCAAACAGACCGATTTCTATTGAAATTATGAACCAGCTACGAATGTTCAATATGGGGCAAGCAGCTGCTTATGGAATGATTCAAATTGCCATCATCATTTTAGTCCTTTTTGTATCTAATAAATTTTTTGGAATTAAAGCGGAGAAAGCCCTCTAAGATCATCTATTTGCCCTAGTCAGTAAGGAAGAATTTAAAATTGGTTAGTCTTATACAAGAGATGTAAGTCCAACAACCACATTTATAGTTTCGCATCTTGCAATAATTGAATTAAGGTCATATGCAAAAAAACAGAAAGCATCTTTATGTACTTTCTGTTTTTCTTTATTTAAATCTTTAATTGCAAATCAAAATGCTTTTCAAACCAAAGTTTATTATGTCGCCATTCTGAAACAATACCATCTCTGCTATAAATTAAAAAACGATATTCATACCATGCCTTCCGTTGAAAAAGCGAACGATTTTCTTCAAAAATATATTGTAAAAAATAATCGTTTATAATTTCTGCAACATCTATACTGCCCGTCATATTTAAATCTAATATATGCACGGTCCCCTCATCTTCATCTACATAAAATTCATAAATCACCTTTTCATCGTCAAGTGGAACAACCCTTATTTCTTGTCCCATATAATGATACATGGGAAATTTATCAGAAAGCTCATTTCGATATTTTTTAATTAATTCTTGTTTCCTTAACGGCTCTTTTTGCAAAGGCGAATTTTCACTGGAGTCGCGCCATTCCTTAAAGGATGGAATATTCTTTTTCTCATAAGTATGTGAATCTATATTAAAATAGAACTTTTCCATACTAACACTCCTTTAAAGCTATCCGAAGTATACTAGCCTCCTTATTTATATTCCCAATTTTCAGAAATAAAAACCGTTAGAAATTTCTAATGTTATATAAAAATAGTAATTTGCTCAAAAAAATTCTGACTAAATAAGAAGGTATACTCTTATCCGTCAGAACTTTACTTTGATCACATAAACTATTCTTTTCTCATTAAGTGGATATGTTTGTTTTTATTTACTTCGATTCCACTACTGTCATAAGCTCTTTAGCTGATTTACGAGGTTGTGCTTTTGGTACCATTTCCGCATACCCCATATGGAGGTTAGCTAGAATTCGCTCACCAGGTTTAATACCGATTGCTTCGCGAACGATTGGTTCATGAAGCCATCCTTGTGTATGCCAAGTCATCCCTAACCCTTGCTCCCACGCCAGCAAACTGAAATTTTGAATTAAACAGCTTGTCGCAGCCAAATCTTCTTCTCTTTTAGATAGAATCGGATGTTCTTCCATTACAACCAACAAGAAGGCTGGATTAGCCATCAGCTTGTCATAAAGCTTATCACCCTCCTCTTGTTTTTTAGCAGGATTTGGTTCCTTGGAGATTTTCCACTCACGAGCTGCATTGGCGAGTTTTTCTCGACCTTCTCCATTAAATAAAATGAAACGCCAAGGCTGTGTAACATGATGATTTGGTGCCCATACGGCTGTATCAAGCAAATCTATAATGAAATCCGTAGAAACTTCTCGATCCTCAAAACGTTTAATGGAACGTCGACTTTTAATCAACTGTACTAAATCCATATTACCCCTCCACCCCTAATTGATAATGATAATCATTCATATCTTATCATATTATATAATCTTTACTATTCATATCGCAAACAATTAAATTACATTATCACTATACGAAACGTAAAAAAAGCTCTCTAAAAAGTGATTTTTATCACTTTTCAAAGACCCCCTACACTTTATGTAATTCCCATTTTTTATGGATTGTTTGTTACGCGCGTTTTGTCCTGTGCATGGCTCTATTCTATTCTTTAGTTGAGATAGGATAGTATGAAATTTAAATAAAATATAAGAGGATGTCATCGAATTTTTCCTTTTGAACATCCTCTTTACTTCTATATCTTTTTCGGATGATGACTGAATGCCCTTACGATTATTTGTATAGCATATCCACCGAACAGTAAAACAAAGATAACCGAAGGCTTAGTTACTAAATAGAAACAAGTTACCTCGATTAATAGAAGTAGACCAAACAATATTGAAACCATCTTTCCCTCAAAAAAAGTAGCTTGCTGTTTCATTTCTTTTTTGTAATATTTAATCAACCATTCAAGAGCAATAATGATAAGTAAAAAAATGAATATAACAGTATAATGCTCATAAGCGGCAAATGGTACACCTAACAAATAACATATCCTTACGAACAGCTCTAACACCCAAATAATCGATGACTTATTCAATGATCATTCCCCCTTTTCCAATCATAGCTTAACCAACATTAGATTGTAAGGAGAATTTAGAATGAAGAAAACTTTTATCCTTCTAAAAAGTCAACTACTCAGTAAATATTGTAATCCCTTTTCTACGACAATATCTTGAATAGCTTGATGTTTACTTAATGCACTTGTTAAGATAATTGACTCACCACGTTTCTTCCTTTTTCGTACTTCTGCTTGAATCTCAGATAATAACAAACCACCAAATAATAAGTATGGAATAACGACAACTCTACCAACAGTTGTTCGACTCATATGTTCTATTCCTTCAGAAAATGTGGGAGTTGTCGCGGCCAAATAGCAAACGTTGACTTTTGAAACAGTTAACCTACTAGCTATACCTGTTACAATTTGTAAAAAGTTTTGATGAATTGCTGTGTCACTGCTACCTCTTCCAACAATTAATAGCGAATCTTCCAGCATAAGCTCTCCAGCTGTTTCCTTTATTAGCTCGACTATACCGTCTAAAATGATTTCTTGTACTCCAAACGGATCTGCTACTATGACCTGAACAAATGGATGCTTCTGTTGAAGATATTTCAATTTTTCAGGAATATCTTGTTTAATATGACCAGCAGCCAATAAGAAAAGAGGAACAACAGTTATATTAGTTGCCCCTACTTCGATACAACGTTCAAATGATTCTTCAATCGTTGGCTCTGTTAACTCAAGGAAGCTGATTTCCTGAATTTCAGCTTCCACTCGATTCATCACTTCGTTCAAAAAAAGCTTCGCCTCCTCGGCCCCTTTTGTTGAACGTGTTCCATGACCTACATAAAGAATGGCTTGCATAGCCATACCTCCTTCGCTATTGCACGATTGGAATTTGCGATTGAATTTCATCCTCAAACCAGTGTAATTTCTCATGTAAACGAACTACTTCACCTATAATAATCATACTTGGATTAGTAACGTGTGCCTCATGTACTTTTTCCACAATCGACTTTAGTGTTCCAACTACCGTTTGTTGTTCTTTATACGTTCCCCAGTGAATAAGAGCAATAGGTGTATCTTCTCTTTTCCCATTGTGTATCAGCTTATCGACAATACTTGCTAAATGAGAGACACCCATGTATATACAAATCGTATCAACTGAATTCACCAGATAAGACCATTGATACTCAGCTTCCTGGTCCCCTAGCTGATGGCCGGTAATAAAGGCAAAGCTTTTACTTAATGTCCGATGTGTAATGGGTATGCCCGCATAAGCTGGTGCTGCGATTCCTGACGTTATCCCAGGGACGATTTCAAAAGGAATCTCCTGATTGGCACAAGCTTCAGCCTCCTCTCCCCCACGACCAAAAACAAAAGGATCGCCTCCTTTTAAACGCACTACTTGTAACCCTTTTTTAGCATACTTCACAAGAAAATGATTAATTGTTTCCTGCTTCATCGTATGATAATGAGGGAGCTTTCCACAGTAGATTAGCTGGGCACTTGACTTCGCATGCTTTAGCAATTCTGGATTAATCAGTCTGTCATACAAAACCACATCTGCCTGCTGTAAATAACGTAAGCCCTTAACTGTCAATAAGTCTGGATCACCAGGACCCGCTCCAATCAGATATACTTTCCCTGCCATTTCTACCACCCCTTCTCATCTTCATCTAAAATATATCCTGCTCTCTTTGTTAGACGTTTCTTTTCACGTAACGTTATTTCTTGAACATCAGGCAAACGTAAATAAAACTTTTCTAGTTCAACTTCTAAATGCAAAAAAGCCGCTTCATCATTTTCAGCACTAATGATGGCTACCACGTCTTTCTTGCCTAGATTGACATCAAACCTATAAAGATACGCCATGCACTTCTTGCTCCAAGATTGTTTCAAAAACTTGCTGAATTGTTGGTACCCCTAATCGCTCCACAAAGTCAAAAAAAGATTCTCCTTTAGCTTTTTCATCTTTAAAATAAAGCAATAGCTTTTCTAAAACAGAAGACAAATATTCAGAGGGTACTTTCCCTTTCAATTTTTCGTTGAACTTACCACCTGCATTTAACGTACCTCCAACATATATTTCATACGCTTCAACAAGCTTCTTATCTTTATTTCGAACCTTCATACCTTGTAGACCGATATCAGCGATTTGACGTTGACCGCATGAGTTTGGGCACCCTACCATATGCATACGTACTGGTACATCTAGTGAAATCTTCTCATCCAATTGTTCAGCGATCACACGCATAAATTCTTTCGTTTCAACAAGAGCTAAATTACAATATTCAATTCCTGTACAAGAGACTGCGTGACCAATGAATGAGTTTGGATTAATCGTTATTCTTTTAAAAATAGGTTCTGCCAATAACGCATCTACATTTTCTGATGGGATATTAGGAATAATTAAGTTTTGTGAATTACATGTACGAATTTCTCCATTCCCATACTGTTCAGATATTCTAGCAATCTCAAATACTTCATCAGCACTTAATCTGCCGACAGGGACATTGAAGCCCAAAAACTTTAATCCTTCTTGCTTTTGGTTATGAATTCCGTAAAAATAACCTGCATTCCACGACTCTACAGGTTCCTCTCCTTTTGTAGGAAGCTCGCCTGTATATTCTTTAATTTTTTCTAAAAATTTCTCAGGTCCCCAATCAGCCAATAAGAATTTCAGTCTTGCTAAATGACGTTTTTCTCGATATCCAAAATCTCTAAAAATCGTCGTAACGGCAACGGCAACCTCCAATGTTCGTTCAGGCTCAACAAAAACATCTAATGTTTGAGCCAAAAATGGTCGAGATGACAAGCCACCTCCCACTTTCAAATGAAAGCCTTTCTTTATTTCCCCATCAATTTCTTTCGTTGCAGGTGTAAAAGAAATGCAGTTTATCTCTGCATTTGAGGCATTTCGAAGATTAGCGCTAATTGACATTTTATACTTCCGAGGTAAATTAGAAAAATCCTCATTTCGTTGGAAAAAGTTATACACTTCTTTAACAATTTCTCTCGTATCAAATAGCTCGTCTGGATCAATTCCGGCAATTGGATTACCAACTATAGTACGAGTAATATCTCCACAAGCCCCAGCACTTGAAAGTCCAGCTGCTTCAAGTCTTCTAAAAATATCTGGTATTTGTTCAATTTCAAGCCAGTGAAATTGAACAGCCTGCCTAGTCGTAATATCAAATACACCTCTACCGTAATCTCGTGCAATACCAGCTAATGTTTCAACTTGAGATTTATTCAGTATTCCTGAAGGAACATTAACGCGCATCATAAAATATCCATCTTCCTTAGGTCGCTGTAAATAAAGACCTGCCCATTTAAATAAATCCCATTGTTCTTGTGGAATCGAAGAAAATCCATTTGCCGCATAATACGGTATATCATCTAATATTTTCAGCCCATCCTTCTCTAGCTTGGCTATTTCCGTTTTATTCAGTTTTTCATTGTTTGCCCAATTCTTGACATATGCCATTTCTGTTCCCTCCTTACATCACTTTATTTTCAATTAAATAGTCTTTTATTTTAAACACCGCTTCTTCAACTGTTAATTTATCTGTCGGAATAATGATTTCCGGTGAGGCTGGTTCTTCATAGGGTGAATCAATTCCTGTAAAATCTTTAATTTCACCTTTTCTAGCTTTCTGATAAAGTTTTTTAGGATCACGTCCCTCACATACTTCAAGTGGACATTGAACATATACTTCAATAAATTCGCCGTCTTCAAATAATTTCCGAACAGTCTCTCGGTCATCACGAAACGGGGAGATAAATGCTGTAATGACAATCGTTCCACTATCTACAAATAATTTTGCAACCTCTCCTATACGACGGATATTTTCAGAACGATCTTCTTCTGAAAAATCTAAATCACGATTTAATCCATGACGAATATTGTCACCATCTAACACATACTCGCTAATTCCTTCCTTATATAAATAGCTAGAAAAAGCATTAGCTATCGTAGATTTCCCTGAACCGGATAAACCAGTAAACCATAGTACACAGCTTCCATGTCCATTTTGATTTTTTCGATCATCCTTCGTTATAGATGTTTCATGCCATGTAAGATTGCTAGATTGAGTCATGATTTTCCTCCTACAATACTTTCTTTCTCTTTCAATCCATCAATTAATACTTCAATTACTTCTCTACGACTAAAAGTGGAAGGTGGTAGTTCGCCTTTACGTAGCAATTCACGGACCTTCGTCCCTGACAAAATAACTCGGCTCTCTGTACCATGTGGGCATGTTTTATCCGATGCCATACCTTCACATACTTGGCAATAAAAGCTATGCTCAAAAAATAAAGGAGTTATCCCTAGTTCCTCTTCTGTGAATTCACTAAAAATAAATTGAGCATCATACGTTCCATAATAATTACCAACACCAGCATGATCGCGCCCTATGATGAAATGTGTGCACCCAAAATTTTTACGAACAATTGCATGAAAAATCGCTTCACGAGGACCTGCATATCTCATAGCAGCCGGATAGACCCCTAATAAAACTCTCTCCTCTGGATAATAGTTTTCCAGCAATACTCGATAACTTTTTAAACGGACATCTGCTGGAATATCATCTGACTTTGTTTCTCCTACTAACGGATTTAAAAATAAACCATCTACTGTTTCCAATGCTGCTTTTTGAATATATTCGTGCGCACGATGGACAGGATTTCTCGTTTGAAACCCAACCACCGTTTTCCATCCCTTTTCAGTGAATAAAGCTCGAGACTTTTCTGGCTCAAACCAAACATCATTTGCAGTTCCGTGACTCGGTTTTCTAACTAAAACAATTTCTCCTGCTACATAAACCGAACCTCGTTGAAATAATCGCTTCACTCCTGGATGTGCTAAATCCTCTGTTCTATATACTTCGCGTGCTTCCTTTGCTAAATCTGGTTCATAAAGTTCCGAAATAGTCATAACCCCATATACTTCCGTTTCATGAACAAGCTTGATCGTCTCACCAATATTGAATGTTTCTGCTAACTGCTCACTCACTGGTAAGGTGATAGGAATCGCCCATACTGTTCCATCCTTTAGTCGCATGTTATCTACTACCGATTCATAATCTTCTTTTCCCAGAAATCCTGTTAGCGGACTAAATAAGCCAACTCCAATTAGTTCTAAATCACTTAATGCAACGGCATCTATGTGTATTTCCTTTTCTATCCCTGTAAAATCAAAAGTTGGATTATAAGCTGATATAAGCTCGCCACCATGTGGCTTTGGAATTGTCATCAAAATCAACCTACCTTTATCTATTATGTTTTTTGCGTCTAACTAAAGTGTTTGTGCGTCTATTTGCGTTATTTCTGCGTCTAACCCTGATGTTATGGCGGCTAAATGAACAATATACGTCTACGACCTCCATTAATCCGTATGCAATCCACATTCTGTTTTACTAGTTCCTTGCCAACGACCGGCTCGTTGATCTCCATCCTTTTCAACTGGTTGTGTACAAGGAAAACAGCCGATACTCGGATAACCTTTCTCATGCAAAGAATTATAGGGTAAATCCTTTTCACGGATATAAGTCCATACATCATCCCAAGACCAATGAATAAGAGGACATATTTTAATATTCCGAAATTTATCATCATAATTTAGAAAAGCTGTTTGAGCTCGTGAAATCGATTGATCTCTTCGCAATCCTGAAATCCAAGCAGCTTTATTAGTTAATGCTTCTTTTAAAGGTAGTACCTTCCGGATATGACAACAATTATTTGGTTCTCGTTTCCATAACGCCGAACCATATTGTTCGCGTTGTTCATCTAATGTAAGTGCGGGAAGTTTTCGTTCGATTATTAAGTTTGGAAAACGAGCTTCAATTGCATCAATCACATCATATGTTTCTGGAAAATGAAGACCTGTATCAAGAAAAATAATATGTGCATCCTGTTTAATTGCACTAATTAAATCAATTAATACCATTGCCTCAGCTCCAAAGCTCGATGCATAGACGATGGAGTCTTCTTCAAAAAATTGATAAGACCACTTTAGAACATCTATTGCCCCCTTTGTCTCATTCGTTGTTAGAAATGTTTCTGCAAGCTTAAGCAAGTGGTCTTCTGAATCACGTATTTCCATCTGTTTCAAACTCCTCTCTGCTCTTCCATCTATGGGCTAAAGACAATAGAAAAAGGCAGTCTTTTATACCAATAAAGTACAAAAGACCGCCTCTAGTTTGTCTAGTCAGCGTGTTTTATTAGATGGAAGACGAACCTTTTCATTTTTCTCAATTTGTATTACTTTACCATCTTGAACAACTAAAGTAATAGAACCAAATTGCACTGAAGCTAGCATTCGTTCGATGTGAGAAACCACATCTTCCCATTCAGATGATTTCAGAAGTATTCGCCTCCTTTTAACGATAAAAAATTTCTGTAACATTCATTCTAGCTAGATTTGTCTAGAAACTCATTCACCATTAATCCATTCATGTTACTCAAATTGAGTCAAATAAGTCTCTAATTGTTAAAAGTATCCATCGATTTAAAATTAATCCTACCATACAAATAAGATTTGTCAATATTAAAAAGTTTAAATTTTCATAAAAAACAAAATAATATATATCCCCTTATAAAAATCATGATATGATGATGTAAATTTTATTATTCTAAAGATATAAAGCTCCTCTACTCTGATTAGAAGTTATCAAGGACTAAGAGTTAGACTTAGAAAACAAAATATGGAGGTTTCATATGACAAAACACCATTTTCTTCTGAAAGCGCATTGGCCAGGTGGTCGAAATGATGTAGGAGATCTTTCATGTGGAAACTTAAAGACGAGCATTTCTGTTCCTCCAGAAATGGACGGACCTGGTATTGGTACAAATCCAGATGAAATGCTCCTTGGTGCCGCAGCTACTTGCTATATCATTACGCTCGCTGCTATACTCGACAATAGTCGTGTCGAAAAGGAAGACTTATCCATCATATCTGAAGGAATTGTCCTGGTAGACAAAGGAGTACCTACCTATCAAAAAATCATCCATCGTCCCACGATTCTTTTGAAATCAAATGCAAGTGAACGTGATGTAAAAATGACTCATAAACTGGCTCATAAAGCTGAAACATCTTGTATGATTAGCCGAGCTATACGAGAAAATGTAGAAATGGAATTAGAAGTTACCATAAAAATAGCTACGACATAGAAAAAGCATCTACTGGACGACCTATTATAAAAATAGAAGCTCTACTCTATTCTGAGGTAGGGCTTTCGTACTTTTACCTATATTGCAAATAATGGTATATTAATTCCAAAGGAAAGGCCAAGGGATTATTTTACTTGTTAGGGGGTAGCATATGCGCTTTTTGAAAAAGTATTGGTTTGCAGGAACTATGATGATTATCTTCATTAGTTGGATTTCAAATTCTGTTTATTTTGAATCGAAGCAATTAAAAGAGCCAATTATTTTACCATCTTATATTGTGCAATCTCCGGATTCTTTAAGCTATATGACACTTTACTATTTGGATAACAAGAATGAACAAGAAAAAAATAATACCTTACAAATAGTAACCAAGTATGCTGAAAATCAAGAGCCCGCAATCTCTTGGAACAGTCAACTCGGATACATAACAATCGTAAAAGAATATAGACATCACTATTTAAAGAAAGTCCTTTTTGAATTGAGGGCAAGTGACATAGAACAACTTCATGAGCAAAAGAACACCCTTCAAAATGTTGCGATTTCCTTCCCCAATGGAAAGTCGTTTCCTGCTAATATTCGGCAGTTCCATTTATTAAGATCAACCGAAGGAACACAATATTTAGATTTCATTCAGACATCTAACTCTACTCAAGGTATAACAGAACATACTTTTGCGGTTAAAGAAGATGTTACAATGAATGAAATAAAGTTACCTAAACCATTAGCAAACGGAATCGAAGTATCAATCCTAACCAAAACCAGTCAGAACGCACTTTTATCTTCAGAGATTAATTGGCCACTTTCATTTCAGAAAAAAGATATTGTAAAAATCATACTTAAAAAGACAAACTCTAAACAACAAGCAAGTTCTGCTAATATACATGTCATATGGTCTGGAACTTCTAACAAGGGTAATAACGTACAACAGCTTATCTTACTAAATGCAGAACCCAGCCTTTCTCAAAATCAAGTCAATGAACTGGTAAAAAGAGAAAGAGGTGCACAAGAATGAAAGAGATATTTAAATATTTTATTATCGGATTTCTATTAATAATGATTGATCTTCAAATTCCTATTGATCTTCTTCCTGACTTCATTGGCTACCTTTATATCTATTTTGGCATAAAGAAACTTAGTTCTTTCTTATCATCATCCCAAAATACCCGGACTGCGAAAATACTAAGCTTATCATTAATGATTATCTCTATCCCTACATTTGTTATAGATAATACTATTCAACAATCCATTAATGGTTACAACTATTATTTATACGTTTTGGCCTATATTCAAATTTTATTAATCTATTATCTGTTTGTATTGATTATAGAATTTGCTCAAAGAATATCCCATCAATCCATGCTGCAAACAACAAAATTACTATTTAAATGGTATATAAGTATTATGCTTATCTCCTTACTACTGCAATCTTTTGTAATCAATCTCCCATCTGGATGGCAAATAATTGTATCATTCATCAGTGTAATATCCGCTTTCATCATGCAGATTGTCCTAATCATTTACTTGGCAAAAATGATTAGCCGATGTCCTGATAAAGTCAATAATTGTACATTTAATGCGTAAGTACACTAACTAAATGATAAGTAGTTATTTATAATAAGAATAGCTAAGGTATATGTTTTCAAAAATTAAATTTTGATCTAGGATGTTCGCTTTCCGAGATGTGGACCGGTGAGCCCCACAGAGAGTCTCGCACCTTACTCTCCAACCAACTTCAATAAAAGTAAGAAAAGGTAGGAAGCTCTTAATCTGGCTACCTACCTTTAACATTAAATCACAAAATCTAAAAACACCTTTAGCTCCTTCGGCTTAGCAAATACAGAATCTCCCTCTTGTAGCTGAAGTTCTTCCCGGTTTTCCTTCGATATTTCAAGTTCAATTGTCTCCTTATTATCTTTCCTTTGTAGTTCCACTCGTACAATTGGCCCGACTGCATGGATATGCTCTACTATAGATGCTATTGATGTTTCATCAGAGGCTACTTTTTCCAGAATGAAGTCATGTGGTCTAGTATAACCAATTCCATTTCCGTCTTGATTTTTTTCAATTCCCGATGCTTCAAACGTATAATCTCCCGTTTGAAGCTTACCATTTCTTACTCTACCTGAAAAAGTATTAACACTTCCTAAAAAGTCATATACAAATGGATTTGCAGGATTTTCATAAACCTCTATCGGGCTTCCAACCTGTTCGACTTTTCCATCATTCATAATCACAATTCGATCTGCTACATCTAAAGCCTCCTCCTGATCATGTGTCACAAACACACTCGTAATTGGAAAGTCATTATGAAGCTTACGTAGCCAACGTCGAAGATCTTTTCTAACCTTTGCATCAAGAGCACCAAATGGTTCGTCAAGAAGTAGCACTTTGGGTTCTACAGCTAATGACCTTGCTAAAGCTACACGTTGACGTTGACCTCCTGACAGCTCATTAGGATAACGATCACCAAATTGCTCCAGCTTAATTAGCTGTAATAGTTCAGTTACCTTGTTCTTTATTTCTTCCTTACTAGGTCGGAACTTCCTTGGTCGAACCCTTAAACCATAGGCAATATTCTCAAAAATGGTCATATTCCGAAACAATGCATAATGCTGAAAAACAAAACCAACCTGCCTTTGACCAATACTTACATTTGACAAGTCCTCTGAATCAAACAATACGAATCCTTCATCAGGCTGCTCAAGCCCCGAAATAATGCGTAATAACGAAGTTTTCCCTGATCCTGAAGGACCTAGTAACGCTACTAGCTCTCCGCTTTTAATATCTAAATTAATATCTTTTAAAATGGATGTTTTTCCAAATGACTTAGATATATTTTGTATTGAAATAGACATACGTGTTCTCCCTTCCTATCCAACCTTCCTTGATCGATAATTTCCTTTTCTCTCGACGATATTTTTCACTATTAACGTGATAATGGCCAAAATGGACATTAATGATGCTACTGCAAAGGCCGCTGAAAATTGATATTCGTTATATAATATTTCAATATGAAGAGGCATTGTATTTGTTAAACCACGAATATGACCAGAAACTACTGAAACAGCTCCGAATTCACCAATAGCTCGTGCATTGCACAAAATGATTCCATAAAATAATCCCCATTTAATATTAGGCAATGTTACTTTCACAAATGTCTTAAATCCTCCAGCTCCTAATACCAAAGAGGCTTCTTCCTCAGAGGAACCTTGGCTTTGCATAAGTGGAATAAGCTCTCGTGCTACAAACGGTAATGTCACAAATGATGTGGCTAATACAATACCAGGTAAAGCAAACAATATTTTAATGTCATGGCTTTGAAGCCATGGACCAATCCAGCTATTAGGTCCGTACAATAAAATAAAAATCAACCCAGCTATGACTGGTGAGACAGCGAATGGTAAATCAATAATTGTTATTAAAATACTCTTGCCTTTAAATTGATATTTTGAAATCGCCCAAGCTGCCGCCACTCCAAAAATGGCATTAATAGGGACGACAATAACCGTAACAAGTAAAGTTAATTGAATGGCTGCTAACGCATCAGGTTGTGTTATAGCAGCTATATAAACATTTATCCCTTTTTCAAATGCTTTTACGAATATAGCAGTTAACGGTAATACTAAAAAAAATGCTAAAAATAAAAGCGCAAGTGAGATTAGAATTATACGTACAATAAACGGTTCTGTTGTTCGATGAACAGTGCCCTTTCTTGAAACAATCTTTTTATTTATTTCTGTACCCGATTGCATACTCTCTCTCCTTACCCATTTTGAAATCTTCTACTAGAGAACCATTGTAAGAGATTGATACATAATAAAAGAATAAACGTTGTCACTAACATAATTGAAGCGATTGCAGTAGCTCCCACATAATCGTATTGTTCTAGCTTAGTCATAATAATAAGGGGAGTTATTTCGGTTTGATATGGCATATTTCCAGAAATGAAAACAACAGAACCATATTCACCAAGTGATCGTGCAAATGATAAAGCAAAGCCTGTTAAAATAGCAGGTACTAACTCTGGCAAAATGACCTTACGAAAGGTTTGAAGACGTGTTGCTCCCAAAAGAGAAGATACTTCCTCGACTTCTTTCTGCATATTTTCAAGAACTGGCTGAACTGTTCGAACAACAAATGGTAAACCTATAAAAATAAGAGCTATCATGATGCCAATTGGCGTATAAGCAATTCGAAAAGAAAAAAATTGACCAATCCATCCATTCGTTGAATACAAAGTAGCAAGTACTATACCCGCTACAGCTGTAGGTAATGCAAATGGTAAATCAACTAATGAATCCATCAATTTTTTCCCTGGAAATTCATATCTAGTTAATACCCAAGCAATTAATACCCCAAATACGCCATTTATACATGCAGCTACAAAAGCTGTTCCAAAGCTTAATTTATACGAGGCTACTGCACGACTATCCGTGACAGTTTCCCAAAAACCACTCCAACCTAGTGAAGAGGAATTAAGAAATAACATGGATAGCGGAATCAATACAAGTACGCCTAAATATAAAATCGTAAAACCGAGCGTTAAACCAAAGCCCGGTAATACTGATTTCTTTTTCCTATTTATTCTCTGATTGTTATTGCTGATAAATTTCATCAAAAGTCCCACCATCTTTGAAGTGTTTTTCTTGAGCTTTCTTCCAACCACCAAACTGTTCGTCAATAGTGATTAGTTCAATTTTAGGAAACTGTTTATTATATTTTTGTAATACCTCTTCATTACGTGGTCGATAATAATTTTTTGCTGCAATTTCTTGCCCTTCCTTACTATACAAATAGTTTAAATAACCTTCAGCCACTTCTCTTGTTCCTTTTCGATCTACTACTTTATCCACTACAGCAACAGGAGGTTCAGCTAGAATGCTAATTGACGGTGCTACAATTTCAAATTGATCTTCTCCTAATTCATTAATGGAAAGAAAGGCTTCATTCTCCCAAGCTATTAATACATCACCGATACCACGTTCTACAAAAGTAGTTGTTGCCCCTCTTGCCCCTGAATCAAGAACTTCTACATTTTTATAAAGTTTTTTTACAAAATTCTTCACTTGCTTCTCATCATTGTTAAATTTCTTCTCCGCAAATCCCCACGCGGCTAAATAATTCCACCGAGCTCCACCAGATGTTTTGGGATTTGGTGTAATGACAGACACATCTTTTCGAATTAAATCATCCCAATCCTTAATATTTTTCGGATTGCCTTTTTTCACTAAAAATACAATAGTCGATGTATAAGGCGTGGAATTATTCGGCAGCTTAGATTGCCAATCTTCTGATAATAACCCATTTGCTTCTGCAATAGCATCAATATCATACGCCAAGGCTAGAGTGACTACATCCGCCTCAAGGCCTTCCATCACTGCTCTTCCTTGTTTCCCTGAACCTCCATGAGATTGTTGAATCGTAACGTTTTGGCCCTTTTCTTTTTGCCAATATTTCACAAAGGCTGTATTAAATTCTTGGTATAGCTCACGAGTTGGATCATATGAAACATTTAATAACTCAACTGATTCTTTCTTTGACCCATTTTTCTGAGATTTTTTCTGTTCACCTGATGTTTGATTGCTTTTCGAACCGCAAGCAGTTAATAGCCCTATCAATAAGAATAGTGACAACAGGCCTACTAATTTTTTCATTTCCATTCCTCCGTTACATAATATTTTTGCTATAGAAAATATAAAAGGCTCTTAATCTAAAAAGTGGTATGTCACTCAATAGATTAAGAGCCTTCGGTTTTCCGATCAGCAATCAGCTTATTTTCTTATAACACACTATAATACTTACTATTCCTAGTTGTCAACTGTGTTTATAAAAATATTTCATTTTTCTGAATCTATATCACACTGAAGCCAACATTGGATTGGTCTTTTAGACAATAATAAAGGATATAGAAAAACGAATAAACTTCCGGCTTTATTTGTATACTTTGTTATCTATAAACGAGTACGAGTTATTGAATATAGACTGAGATAAGTTCCGCTCCAGTATGCTCCTTTACGATGGGTAGTTGAGCCTCCTCCGTACAAAGTGCCTGTGAGGCTAAACTATATCGCAACTCCCGCAAGAATTTCGCATCCACTTTACAATCCAATCGATCTTTTTATGCTCCTTTTATACACTGACTGAATTAAAACAACAATCTTCTAGAAAACATCCAAAAAGAAAAAAAGAACCACACTGGTCCTTATTATGGTTTATACTATTTTGTTAGCAATTTAGTCATGACTATCTAGTAAACTTAGCTTTGTAAACTTCCTTTCAACCATGGTCGGTGTCGATAGAAACCTATTGGAACTTGAATTAAGCTCGTTTTTCTATCCATTTTTATTTTATAGATTACATCACATTGATTCACATCATAACCAAGTAGTGGATGCCCTCCCATTCCAAGAGCCGTAGCTGCCAACAATAAACGTTGTACAAGCATGCCTGCTTCCATTTGTTGAATTCGATATCCTCTATAACCTAATTCTGTTTTCCAAGAATTCTTATTTCCCACAATATGAAAACATAAAGGTACTTGTTGTAAATTAACATTATCAAGACTCATAGCATATTGCAATTTAAGTCTATGATCACCAGGATTGATTTGGTATAACGAATGACTTTTACTATCGTAAGAATATGCTCCAGGAGCTATACCTTCAACATTATAAAAACAACCATAGATTGAGATACGTGACTCCTCTATACACTCTCCTCTATCCAAATCATTCCGATATGGGAACGAGACAGTAGCCTCTTGAAGTAACGTTGCTAGCTGCAGAAGAGTTACCTTTCCCAAAATAAAATCCATCTCTGGTGAAAACCGATTCTTACAAATCGTTGACAAATCATACGACAAATTCTCAATAAAAGGTAAATCTATTTTTTGCAGTTCCTCACCTTTACTCTTATTACTATTGTCCCATCGAAACATTTCCGTCGATTCCATCATGGAGGTTTCATTCATTTTACGTAACATAGGAAACTCTTTGACATACAATGATCGCACATAGTGATTACACTGAATTTTTTCTAATTCTCTACATAAATCAACATCACAAACAACACCATCTTTGTCACTTACATTAGTAAACCAGCTAGTAGGCTCTACCGAAAGTGGTACAATGGCATAAATACTCTCCTCCCGTTCAGATAAACCAAACAGATGGTTGACAGCCCGATCAAGAAACTGATAATACACACTTGACGCGAAACCGAAGCGTTTGGCTATTTCTAAAAGCTGCCCAAGCAATACACCGGTATCTAACCCCTGTAAACGATAGGAAAAATTATGATATTTAAAAAAGTTTTTCCAAAACATTGACGATATAAACACAACACCAAAACAAGTAGATATTTCGCAGCGGTTTCCAAGAGACTGTGCAATATAAGAGTCAAAATTTCCTTCTCGTAGTAACACTAAGCGGTGGTGGGCTACATCATAATGATACACACCATCAGGCAGATGTTCTAACTTCAAATATATATATAACTCGTTTGGATACAAAGCCCCACCAGAAGGAACAAATCGCCGAAATGTTTGCATAGTGTACACTGTTTGTTCTGAAGAATCCGATGGATAAACGATTTGACTAAATTGTGTCAGACCAAATACATACCAGAGAAAATGGCCCATTCTTTCAAAATCAGGCTTTGAGGGTAATTGCCATTCAAGAGTCAGCGGTGTTTCTAGAGAAAATGAAAACACAGGCAAATCACGGTAGAGCTTATAGGATAACGGAGCATCTTCCCAGTCTACTGTCCAATCTGGCGGACTTGCCTTTTCAATATCAAAATGTAAATTGTACAAAAATGTGTCTAGATTCATTATCCTACCTCCTAATCACCTCTTATGGAAAAGGATGCGGAAGTTGATTAAGCTGTTCTGGCTTCAGCTTTTGCTTTGTATACCCTAGTTCCATCGGTACCCTCAATACCCTTTCTAACCCTGTTAAGCGAGTAAGATGATGACCAAATGTCATCGGTAGCATTCCTGGAATTAAGACTTTTACACAATGTAATCCGTTCCGTTTAACATCTGATGTAGTCTGATCCACAACAATTACATCAAGCTTTAAACGCTCAAACACTTGAAGTATGTCTTTTAGATCATCCGTTAAATCCGAATGGTTTGACTTCCATTGAAACGCTTCTTCAAATGTTTGCATTGGACGATGATCATGTAGTAAAAAATGCAGTCGTTCCTCAGCTTGTGGCAAACCATACAGCATTCCATGATCATCCATCTTTTTTACTAACGAAGAATCATGTAGCATCCGAATATGTTCGTCGATATTCTCATCTAATTTATCATCAAGAGTTAGCATCATTCCAGCTAACTCATAAATCGCACTTTTCGCCGCTCTTATTGGATCTAAATGAGCACCAGCAGCACAAATGATATTTAATCCATTCTCTTTCCTATTATGGGCCAATGCCCATATACATGGAATACCATGCTCCATTGTTGAGTTATACAAATGGATATCATATCCGGCAACAGCTCTCGCACGTTCAATCATTAACAACAATTCTTGATCATTTGCTGAAGCAGGATCAAGACGAGGAAGGTTCAACTTAGCATACCAAGTTAGCAGAAACGAATCACGCTCTAATACTTCCATAATACCGTAGAATATAGCCTCTTCTAGACTTCCACCTACAGCACAACCATTAGAAGTTTCATAGACAAATCCCTCACCACATCCTAGGCTGTAGTATGCCAGTTGTTCAGGAACTAATATTGATTTATCTTGTATCAATGAATAAGCCCAAACCCAATGAATCGGCTGATCAGGACTAAATGGCAGATATGGAAAATCAGCTTGTTCATAATATTCCTTTGAATGTAAGCCTATCTCACTAGGGTTGAGTGCATGTACTTTTAGATTACGATAACTGTCAAAGATTACTGTTCGTTTGCCTCGAGCCATAATGCCACAATATCGCTCTATTCCCTCCATAATAGCCGTCAACTCACTTAACGCATACGAGTGAGTTCGACCTGCTGTTCCTTCATCCCCTATTAACAAAGGTAGAATAACACTTACATCAGCAAATGGAGGTACTAAGTCTATCATTTTATTATTTAAAAAACCTGTTTTGTAATCTAAATAGTCTTTCACTAGAACTTTACTTAAATCATCTATGGATCGACAACGATAACTATCGAGGCTTATTTTTGGACTTGCTTGTAGCGAAATTTTTGCTAAAGCAGGTGAATCGTCAGGTAAATTTCCACATACCATACATAACGGATTTGGTAAAAAAATATGCCATGAGTTACTTAAAGTTTTTAAGTTTGTTAGAGATAGACGCCCTTCTGTGTATAGTTTTTTACCTTCGAATAACCTATTCACTTCATTTTTTATGAGATGAGCCATCTGTAAAAGTCCTATCCGTGATGCTCCCACATCATTTTTTCTTCCTTCATGTACTAATTGCTGAGATATTTGCCACATTTCTTTTCTGTCGTGGCCAGCCATTAGCCGTCTGTAATCTGAACATTGTGAACACCCTGGAATACCAGGTTGCACAAATGGTCCGACTACTCCCATTCCAAATGAAACGAAACCACGCAACCAAGGTATACCTGCTGATTGGAACATTTCTTCTGATTTTTGATGTGTGGATGGATTCCAACCATCATCTAACACTATAGCTATATCAGTAGATTCTGGTATTCCTTTATCGAAATCAGCTTGGTGAATGACCTGATATTGATCGTTCAATTCTCTATAAACATAGTTTGCTAACTCACCCTCACCAATTATCAACACATCTCCATTCACCTTGATTCCTCCTCTCTCACCAAAACTCCAAATACCCCTGCTAGTTCTTCCTTGAAGGAAGGCTCTAATTCCATTTCAAAGACTTGAAGTTGTTTACGGTTCCTTGCTAATACAGTCATGGCAGACCTCAAAATTTCTAATTGTGTCATGGTTTCATGCAATGGAATGTTAAAGACTTCCTCTTGTAACATAGATATAGTCTTCATTCCCTGTCCTTTATCGTCCGCTAGTTGATCTTGAACTCCCTTAATTGCCTGTTGAAGTGCATTCCGTAACGCCATTGTTTTGTTTAATCCAATAGAGCCATACCAGTTATCTCTCGTAACAATCCATACTACTGGGAAGCCATATATTTCACTACCTAATCCTACCTTCGGAGCACCTTGCATAACATGTAATGCCTGTAAATAAAATAAACAACGTCCGTCTTTTATCGATTCTATATTCATTTGAACAACTCGATACTCTTGATTAAAATCTTGTTTCTCAAATTCATTTTCTAAACATTTTTGTAAGCCACGACAAATACTTTCTGCAAATGTTTCCCCCGTTCCAACACCGACAAATTCCACTAAATTCTCTTGAATATCTGGCAAAGTCTTAACAAGTTGGCTGACTGTACGTGAAGCGTAGGCTTCAATCCCAGCTAGCCCAGCTTCCCTCCGCACTTCTTCATGTGTTAATCCTGTACAAATCATCTCAGGTAACAGCTTTGCCGGTCCGATTGACATCGGATCAACTACTTGAACACGGCATTGAGCTAGCGGAATCTGATTTAAATCTCCTTCATCCCAAGTATGAAAAATTCCCACTTGCATCGATGTTATTTCATTAAAAAACATAAACAACTTGCCTGACTCATGTTTACTAGATTTCTGTAATAATCGTTGATTGAAGTCCTGCACCCAATTAGCAGATATTTCTCCACTAACGAGTGGATGTGTCAAATAAGGATGCCAACTTCCTTCTAGCGTTTCCAAATCAAGCAAAAATAACTGATTACTTTGTTCTGACCCAGATACTTTTGTCGTTTCTTTAAATAATTCAAAAACCAATACATTTGATAACATTGCTCCTGATGTTGAAGAAAAACTTACGAACTGCTGGTCATCCCCAATGACAGATTGATGAACCCGATGCCATGCAGATTCCCACTCCACATCAGAATTTGGAAATACCACTGGTCCTGCAAGACCTACATTCTGAAGACATATAGCAGGTATAAACATCTTATTCTCTTGTTTACAAAGCGAATGCAAATCTCTTAGCTTTTCTATATTACCCTCTTGTGAAACAAATAGTATACATTCAAATGGTTGGATTATTTCTCTCCAGGAACTGTGTGAGTTCTTCTGAAAAACCAATTCTTCCACTTCTACTTCAGAATCAGTTTTACGAGCATGTTCTACAATTTCTTTAATTCGTTTTCTATCAGTCTGTATAGAATCTGTAATGAAAAGTTGAAATTTAGGTAATCCAGATTCAAGTAATGCAGAAATCAATGAAGTCAAAAATGGCCCAGAACCGATAGCTAATACTTTTATCTGACGATATGATTGAAAACGGTATGCACCTGAATCGCCGAATTGATCTATAAATTCAATTTGTGAACCATATTTTCTAAGAAGATGCTCAGTTAATTGATGAGGACGATCTTGACTGACATCTCTAACGAAACCATTTCGATACAGTACTTCTGCAATTTCAAATAATCGATTTTTGTGTGGACCTGGCAATCCATCTGTTAAATCTCTTAGCGAATGCTCCCCGTTAAACATTGGTAAAAGCTTTTCGATCCACTGAATAATCGTACTTCCTTCCATACGAAATGAACTTTCATTGTTTCGAAAATATACACCTCCGTTTGAATCTGGGAGATAAAACGTATCCCTTTTTACTTTCAGACGCATAGTAGGGGTGATATTGGCCATTCCGATCCTCCTTACTGATTGCTAATGTTGTCTGCAGATTGACTTCCATTATCATCCTATGTATGACAATTTGTCTTTTATGTCTATTCATATTGAGAAGATTCCCTGCAATAGCTATTACAGGGAATCTTCTCTTCGGGAATTGAATTTTATATAAAAAATCCACCACACGGGCCAAAGAAACCAAAGCAACCAAAACAGCCAAAGCAACCAAAACCACCGCAACGACCGAAACCACCGCAACGACCACCACAGCGACCACAGCCACCACAACGACCACAGCCACCACAACGACGCGAAGCATCCATTACATATGGGTTTTGATTATAGTAGATAGCATCCGTTGTTTGGAAATCCCCTACATTCATCATTTGAAGCTCGTTTTGAAAATCATACATTTTGACATCCTCCGTTTCTCAATAATAAGAATGGACAAGCAAAATAATAGGGGTTGATTAACATAAGATAGGTACAACCCCAATATTTTACGTGCTCTCCTCATCAAAATATGTCCGCAATATAGGTATTGCTACTGCATGAAAAGCCTATTTATGAGAAAAGCGAAAGTGCCTTGATCGAATCTGACCAGCATAAGACAAACCGGTCAGAAGGTTACCCATTACCTTCTAGCCGGCTTGTCTTATGCTCACGAGGAACTAGCTGGAGACACTATACTTAATCCAAATTTAACTTTATCCCTCTTTCATTCAACTTTATCTTTAGCTGATTCAACTTTTCTCATTATTGATTCAACTTCCTATCGTAGAGCCTATTCAATTGATGTGCCATTATGCTCGTTGCTTCTTTACCAAATAATCGATTAAATTTATCTCCATATAACGTTGATTTCAAATGATTTTGCTATACAAAAAGAGAGTACACAAACTCTATCATTCCAATCCTTGATTTTTCAAGTAAAAGGAATGTATAAAGAAGTGCATTCTCATACATTAATCCTTATTATAAAACCTTTAAGACTGTTAATCTACCAGATATCTCCGGTCAACTTCTCATAGAAAATAAACTATTTTTGGGTAAATGTCTTTGGCATACAAAC
Organism: Bacillus sp. AP8; assembly: GCF_000321185.1. Lineage (NCBI taxonomy): Bacteria > Bacillati > Bacillota > Bacilli > Caryophanales > Bacillaceae > Bacillus > Bacillus sp. AP8. The sequence goes on along the minus strand of NZ_CAPG01000019.1, from coordinate 40,310 downwards.
AGCTACGACCTCACCTTTTACACAAAGTGTATCATTTGCATATACCTCTGCATTTACTTTCCATTTCTTTGGATGAATTTCTTCTACTGTTCCAATTGCCTTTAGCACACAATTATCTGCGGTGGGTTTCATGAAGTCAACGTGCAATGATGCTGTCACAAAACGAGGTGGTTCCATTCCATCACCTGGCTCATGACCATTTTTTCTATGTAGGGCTAATGCTGCAGATCCTGTACCATGACAATCAATTAAAGAAGCAATCACTCCTCCGTATACAAAGCCAGGGATAGCCTTATGTTCAGGTAACGGCTTATACAATGTAACCGTTTTCTCACCATCCTCTAGCCAAGTTGTTCTAAAATGATGTCCTTCCTCATTTAAACGACCACAACCATAACACCAAGAGTAATCATCTGCATATTCATCTTGAACCGCTTTCACAACTATTTCTTCCATTTTATTCCCTCCTTTACTTTTTACTATAACATACCACTAGTAAGATTTTCGAATAGTAAAAAAATTAAAAACAACTAATCACAGATTGGTATCCGCTCAGGAAAGTAAACTGAAAGAAACCATTTTCAACATTGTAAAACAAAGATTCTATAAAACATGTGAAATTCTTGTTATAATACGAATCGAGAATACTTTCTCAGGAAGCTTACATGATTTTTTACGCAGTACATACAAAACGATGCGCAAGCAAGGTTATTTAGAAGGTTTACCTGAATATGCAATGTTTCCTGAACAATATATTTGGATGATGAAACAAATGAAGAAGCGTCGTCCTAATCGTAATGAAAGCCAGCTTCTTGCTAAAGGTACACCTGGCGTTATTTTAAAACTAGACATCCCAGAAGAAAATGTTCTTCTTTCCTGTTTTTCAACATGGCATGCGATACTTAATAATTCCCCTATCACCGATAGTTTAAAAGAATGGAAGGAATTTAAAGAAGCTGGTTTTCCAGAAGATAAGGTTCGTAAAACATGGGAAAGAGTATTTGATTTTGATTGGATAAATAGCTGTAATGAAGATAATTGGCTACGAAAAGTGGATTGGATACAAGGCGTTGTTCCGAGAATTTCTATGGATCAAGTTGTTAAAGTCGAACGCTTTATCGCAAAAGAACGTGGCATATAAACTCACCGAAACATCCTAAACTTATTTTGACAATTATACATATATACTAAATAAAGCTAGCTAAAAAATCTTTCCATAACAGATTTTTTAGCTAGCTTTTTTGAGTGATGTTTTACTTTTATCGATTTGTTTATTTATCCATATCTCAATGCTTCAATCGGGTCAAGCTTCGATGCTTTAATGGCTGGAAAAACTCCGAAGATGGCACCAACCAATAGTGAAAATGTGAATGATAATCCAATAACTGAAAGGCTATAAGCGACAGCCGTTCCCGTTATACTGGTGAAAATCTGTTCACCTATCAAACCCATTCCAATTCCAACAAGTCCACCTAATGAACTTAATACAACAGACTCTATCAAAAATTGAAATAAAATATTTCCTCTTTTAGCTCCAATAGCCTTACGAATACCAATTTCTCTTGTTCGTTCAGAAACAGAAACAAGCATAATATTCATAATACCAATACCACCAACAATTAACGATATAGCGGCACTTCCTCCGAGCATTAAGGTCATCGTTTGATTAACAGATGACGCGGTTTCCATTAAATCTTCTTGACTTGATACACTATAGCTGTCCTCATCATGAATGATTTGATATAGTGTTTGTTCTAGTCTAGATTCTGTAAAAGCAATCATATTTTCATTTTCTACTGTTACATAAACCGTTCCAATATCCGTTGTCGATGCTAATCTTTGTGCTGTGCTAAGTGGTAAGATAATCGTATTATCACCACTTGTTCCTAAGGAGCTTCCTATAGATTGTAAAACACCTATTACTTTATAGGATGTCCCATTGATTTTTACTGTTTCTCCAACAGGATCTCCTAGTCCAAATAATGTTTCAGCTGTATCAGATCCTAGTACAGCTACCTTAGAGCGATTACTATTATCTAAATCTGCTAAAAAACGACCGGATTGGAGCTGTAGATCACGTACATCCAAATAGGAAGACGTCGTACCAATCATTGATACTTGAGCGTTTGTTTGCTCTTTTTTCACCGTAACTCTACTAGAAACGGTAGGTGCGATATTTTTAACTCCTCTCACTTCTTCAAGCTGTTTCACATCATCTTCTTTAAAGCTAACATCTGAGCCAGTCACATTTACCGTTAATAAATTGGTTCCTAAGCTACCAATTTGATTTTGCACCTCTTTTGTAGAACCTTGCCCAATGGCAACCATGACAATTACGGAAGCGACGCCAATGATTATTCCAAGCATGGTTAAGAACGCTCGGGCCTTATTCCCTCTAATGCTCTTCAGTGCCATCTTGAATGTTTGCAAACCACTCACCTCCGTTTTCAAAAAGCTTACCATCATGAATTCGAACAATTCGGTTAGCTTGTTTTGCTACATTTAAATCATGTGTAATCAAAATAATTGTATGACCTTGCTTATTGAGCATTTTGATAATCTCTAGAATTTCTTTACTCGTTTTGCTATCTAATGCTCCCGTAGGTTCATCCGCCAACAGAATAGGTGGATGCCCAGCAAGTGCTCGAGCAATGGCCACTCTTTGTTGCTGACCACCAGATAATTGACTTGGCAGATGATTTGCTCTTTCAACTAACCCAACTTGATTTAAAGCCTCTAAAGCCAAATTTCTTCTTTCACTAGCCTTCTTGTTACTATATATAAGCGGAAGTTCGACATTTTCTATTGCTGTCAATTTAGATAACAGATTGAAGTTTTGAAAAATGAAACCAATCTTTTTGTTACGTATGCTAGCCAACTGGGAATCTTTCATTCTTCCTACGTTTTCACCATCTAATAAATACTCCCCAGAATCAGGGGTATCTAGACAGCCAATCATGTTCATAAATGTAGATTTTCCTGAGCCTGAAGGTCCAATTATGGAGATAAAATCTCCTTTTTCGATTTCTAAGGAAATATGATCTAATGCTACGACATCCTCATTACCAAGCATATAGGTCTTTGCCATATTTTTAATAGAAATGATAGGCTCCCCTACTTTATTTACCACCTTGACCACCACCTGTTGGAGGATTACCAGATGGACGATCGCCACTACCACCGCCTGACGTGAATCCTCCTGATGGACCACCACCTGAAGGCATATCTCCTCCTTGCATCATTCCTCCACCTTTTGATGAACTTCCACTGGATTGAATTTTTGGAATTTGTACTTGATCTCCCTCAGCTAATCCTTTCGTTATTTCTACATACGTATCATTCGTAATACCAGTTTCTACCGTAACCTGCTTCGTTGAATTCCCATCATCAGAAGGAACAATAACGTATTTTTCGTTACCTTTTGTATAGACTGCTTCAACCGGTACGTATAAAGCGTCATCTTTACTTTCTATTAAAATACTCGCTTCTGTACTCATACCAATTTTTAAATTTTTTGGATCTGTTATTTTTACCGTAACATCAAATGTAGATACTCCATTTGATGCCGTTCCTTCAGTTGCTACGGAAGAAACAATACCTTCAAACTTCTCTTCTTCAAATGCACTTGCTGTAATGTCCACTTTTTGATTGGCTTTAATTTTTGAAATATCTAACTCATCTACACTTATGGTCGTTAATAAATTCGTATAGTCTGTAATATGAGCTACGACTGTTGAACTATCAATTGATTCTCCACTTGAAATAGAAAGACTTGTGATAGTTCCCGTAACAGGTGCTTGTAAAAGGCTACCATCAGTAAAAGTAGCAATGGTCGCACCTTTTTTTACGACGTTACCTTTTGTTACTTTTACAGTATCTACCACCAAGCTACTACCACCGCCAGTAGAATTCATTTCACCGTCACTACTACTGCTAGTTTCTCTAGTTATAGGAGCTGTTATATCGTCACTATTTGTCATTCTTAATAAAACAGTTCCTTTCGAAGCAACACTACCACTTTTTACAGAAACAGAAGCAATCTCTCCATAATAAGGTGCAGTTACTACATCTCCATTTTCAAAAGTTACTAGTGGATCTCCTTTGCTTACAGTATCTCCAGACGAAATACTTACACTTTCAACAACTAAGACAGTATTAGAAGCTGTAACATCTTGATCTGTTCCCGTAGTAATGGAGCCTGATCCTGTTATAGCAACTTCTAAATTCCCTTTTTTTACCGTTGCAGTCTGTGTAGTTAATTCAGTGGTATTTGTATCCTCCTTATTCGATAAGAAATACCATGTTGCCCCACCTCCACCTACTAGGAGAATGACAACAATCAAAATAATCCATTTTTTCATTAGTTATCCCTTCTTTCTCTTAAACCGTTCTAACAAACCATCAGAGGCGGATTAACAAATTTCTCGCTGATGGAAGTTTCACTTTATTACATATTTGATGTTGAATTAGATTGACTATTTTGTTGAGAGCTCTGTGAATCTTGTGAATTATTCATTTGTGGTGGTGTCATTTGTCCACTTGGACGATCTCCACTAGGTCCACCAGTAGATTGCTTATAGATCAAATAACCTACTCCTGAAGTTGCTAGTATGCTTAATACTAAGTTGATAATTAGTAAGATTTTAATTAGGTTTTGTTTCATTACTTTCATTCCTCTTTCTTTCATGGATTTATTTGCTTGAGATGATTATTGAACAGTTTGCTTAAACAAACCTTAAAGAAATAAGAAAAACTTTCATCGATTATTTTTGGAAAAATCACTCAAAAATTAGTTACTCTGAGTAACTATTCTTGCATATAATAAAAAATAAGCATATAGTTACTAAGGGTAACTATTTTCAAAAGGAGGACCTCATGCATTCTCATCAAAAATTCTTTCATCAGTTTATGCTAGTTTATCGACCATTTATTAATGAGCTCAATAAGCAATTAGAGCCATACGAATTATTTAGTTCTCAATGGTCTATTATGTTTTTTATTAAAAACTATGGTCCATTAACTCTTGTAGAAATTTCAAATTTCTTTCATGTAGAAAAACCAACAGTAACTAGAACAGTGAAAGTTTTGGAACAAAGAGGGTATATCAAGCATATTCCCACAAAGGATAAACGAGAAAAACGAATTATTCTTACAGAGTTAGGAGAGAAAGTGTATAAAGAAATTCGTCAAAAGCTAGATATTTTTGATTCAGAGTTATTAAAAAACGTAACCGAAGAAGAACAGGAAATGATGATCCGTGTAATGGGAGAAATACGAAACAATATTATAGGGTAAGGTGACAAATATATGGGGAAAGAACGATTATGGACAAAGGACTTTTTAATTGTTGCATCAGCTAATTTTTTTCTTTTTTTATCTTTTTATTTGCTAATGGTAACTATTTCAGTTTACGCAGTAGATGAATTTGGAGCATCGCAAAGTCTAGCTGGACTTGCATCAAGTATCTTTATCATTGGCGTACTAATAGCGCGATTATACGCAGGGCCAACGATTGAGAAAATCGGTAGAAAAAAACTTTTATATATCGGACTTATTTTAAGCGTACTCACAGCTCTTCTTTATTTTGCGGTTAATGGTATGGTCTTTTTATTAATTAATCGCTTCCTTCACGGAATTGCATTTGGACTTGCATCAACGGCAACAGGTACAATCGTAGCCAATCTTATTCCAGATTCTCGTCGTGGTGAAGGAACAGGTTATTATAGTATGAGTGTAACTCTTGCAACAGCCATCGGTCCTTTTCTTGGACTATTTTTAAGCCAACATACAAGCTTTAGCACTATTTTTATTACAACTGCTATTTTTTCCATTTTTAGTTTTACGGTTTCTTTCTTTTTGAAGATTCCAAAAACAACATTAACAAAAGAACAAATTCAAGAAATGAAAGGTTTTAAATTTTCTAATTTACTAGAACCAAAAGCGATACCTATTTCATTTATTAGCGCCATTATGGGCTTTTGCTACGCAAGTGTTCTCTCATTTCTGACATTTTATGCGAAAGAAATTAATTTAGTATCTGCAGCTAGTTTCTTCTTTATCGTTTATGCAGTGTTCATTTTAGCATCTCGCCCATTTACTGGTCGTTGGTTTGATATGAAGGGTGCTAACTTCATCATGTATCCTTCTATCTTTCTTTTCGCTGTTGGAATGCTGTTACTTAGTCAAGCTCATCATGGCTTTATATTATTATTAGCAGGAGCAGTAATTGGACTTGGTTTTGGAACAATTCAATCAATATCTCAAGCAATTTCAGTTAAAGTATCTCCACCACATCGAATTGGTTTAGCAACTAGTACATTCTTTATCTTTACCGACTTAGGTATAGGTGTCGGACCATTTTTACTTGGTTTGTTAGTACCGATAACTGGATTCCGTACGATGTACCTAATTATTGGCATTGTAATTTTCGCTTGTTTATTTTTGTATTATATACTTCATGGAAAAAAAGCTACGAAGGGAAAAAATTTATTACAAGCAAGCTAAAAGAATACGTACATTTTGTCAAAATAATATATCAAACATAAAAGACACCTATCTCTTACTATAGGTGTCTTTTGAGTTCCGCTGTGAGTTGAGGCATCTGTGAAGGCATCCATTAGTTCTGGAAGATCTGTTCATACAAAAATTAGAGATAAATTAGTCCATCATAACCTATTAAAAAAAGACAAAAGGTATGGAAAGGAAGTCCTCATCATACCTTTTGTCTCCACATAGAGAAACCTATGTGATTTAGGTATCTTTTAAACTTCTTATACTTTTTCTTCTAATTCACTATTAATCTTCAATTGTTGCTGAGCAAATTCTCGATATAAAGGATGAGATTCCATTAATTGATTATGTGTTCCTTTTCCAGTAATAACTCCTTTTTCTAGGAACACTAATTGATCAGCATCAACAACTGTAGATAAGCGATGAGCTATGACAATAGTCGTTCTACCTACCATTAAACGATCTAATGCTAGTTGAACAGATTGCTCAGATTGACTATCTAAACTAGATGTTGCCTCATCAAGCATTAATATTTCTGGATCTCGTAGCAAAGCACGAGCAATCGCGATACGCTGTCTTTGTCCCCCTGAAAGTTTCAAACCTCTTTCTCCAACCTCTGTATCAAATTGATCTGGAAGTTGTTGAATAAAATCTAATGCATATGCCATTTTAGCTGCATTTTTCAACTCACGATCCGTTACCTCTCGATCTAATCCATAGCAAATATTATCACGAATTGTCCCAGCCAATAACGGACTTTCCTGAGAAACATAGCCAATATGCTTTCTCCAAGATTCTAATGAGTAATCATTTAAAGGTTTATTATCGATTTCTATAATCCCTTCACTCGGCATATAGAAGCATTCCAGCAGCTTGAATAAAGTTGTTTTCCCACTACCACTAGGACCTACAATAGCTGTTACTTTTCCCGTATCAATTTGTAAATTGATATTGGATAGAATATTTGCCCCTTCTTCATAACAAAACGATACATCGTTGAAGCTAATACTTTGTTTCGCATCCTCAAGCGTTTGCCCAGCTATCAAGTCTTCTTCTTCTTCAGATAAAATTTCAATAATACGATCAGTAGCCCCTATTGATTTTTGTAGCTGTGTGAAGAAAACCGTAATTTGTCCCATTGGCATGATAATTTGAAACAAATACAGAATAAAAGCAACTAGAGATCCTGCTGTAATAACTCCACTAGATACTTGCATCCCACCGTATCCAATTACAGCTACTAAAGCTGCCATTAATACTAAAGTAATAATTGGACTAACAATGGATTGTGTTTTTGCCTCTTTAACTCCTAGCTTGAATAATTTTGATATACCCTTCATACCTCTTTGAAACTCAATATCTTCAGCATTCGATGCTTTTACTAATCTTATTTCAGGTAAAACTTGATTTAACAAAGCAGTAAATCTCGCTGATTCAGCTTGTGTTTCTTTTGAAATCTTATGCATCAATCTCCCTATTGGCACAAGGATAGCGACTGCAATAGGTAATACGACAAAAATTAAAAGGGTTAGCTTCCAATTCATCACAAACAAAATAATAATACTTCCAACGACAGATATAATACCAGTAACTGCCCCTGTTATATGTGTTGTGATAAGTTCCTTAACAACCATCGTATCATTCGTCAAACGACTGATCATCTCTCCTGAACCATTTCGATCAGAATAAGCTACTGGTAGCTTCACAAGTTTTTTCCAAAGCAATTCGCGCAAACCTGCTATAATTTTTTGTCCATTGTAGCTTAAAGCATATGTAGCATATGCGCTTAATCCTGCTTGGATGATAAAGACAAAGATAATTAAGCCAACCTGTTTCATTGATAATGAAGACATGCTAAATCCGTCGACAAGTTGTTTTGTCAAAATGGGAATTAATAAACTAACTAAAGTTGTGACAATACTTAAACCAATAGCAAAAGCTAATTTTCCATATGAAGGTTTTGTCGCTTTTATTAACGAAATAAAAGGCTTATACGTTCCCTTCTTCTTTTTTTTCTGTTCCATTAGTCCTCCTAATACTCTACATACATTTCTGACTCCATGTATATTACGTTCCATTATCATGTTAGGTTTCAATTCACTATTTTAACTCTTTTGTCCCCCTCACTCTATTAAAATGTATTAAACTTCAATCCATTCCTTCCCGAAATAATCATTTTACAAAGAAGTTTTACTTCTCTCTGAAACCTTCCCTCATTTTCAAGAAAAAATCCGATCATATTTCTAACCTCTCGTTTTCATTCACTGCTTTACATTCTAAGTGAAGGTATGATAATATAGGAAAAATTAAAACGCAGTGAAGAGAAGAGTAAATAAGAACGGATCTTTACAGAGAGCTCCAGTAGCTGAAAAGGAGCAAGAAACATCTTATTGAAGCAAGCCTCTGAGTGGCACATCGGAACCAGCTATTGGGGATAATGTGACAGGTGCTCCTGTTATAGAGCTAAGGTATAAGCATATATTTTTGCCGTACCTGATAAGGTTGATATGGTGACATATTAACAAACTGGGGTGGTACCACGACTATTCAAATCTCGTCCCCAAGACAAACGTCTTGGAGGTGAGATTTTTTTGTATTTTATAGGTTGTTTCTAAGATTGCTGTTGTTATGTTCACAAACTGCTAGTGGAAAACAAAATGCTTATCTAAAAATACAAATAGTTGGAGGGAACCCTCATGGAAAAAGTAATAAACCATACCAATTTTATAGAAAAAACAATTGAAGAAGACTTAAAGAATAAAACATATCCTAGACCTATTTGCACAAGATTCCCACCAGAACCAAATGGATATCTTCATATTGGAAGTGCATACGCCATTCATCTCAATTATTCTTTAGCTAATAAATACAAAGGTATTTTTCATTTGCGTTTTGACGATACAAATCCTCTAAAAGAGGACATTGAATATGTTAATAGCATTATCGATGATATAAAGTGGCTTGGCTTTGATCCTAAAAAACATATTTATTATGGCTCCGATTATTCTGATGAAATCTATCGTGCTGCCTTAAAGCTTATCAAACAAGGTGATGCATTTGTATGTGATTTAAATACTGAGGAAATGAGAGAATATCGAGGTACACTTACTAGTGGAGGAATCGAAAGTCCTTATCGTAATCGAACAATAGAGGAAAATTTGACTCTATTTCAAAAAATGAGTAAAGGTGATTACCCTACAGGTTCTAAAGTTTTACGAGCAAAAATTGATATGTCTTCTCCTAATATTAACTTAAGAGATCCTGTCATATACCGGATTATTCATTCTAATCACTATCGAACAGGAAATACATGGTGTATATATCCGATGTATGACTTCGCTCATCCTATACAAGATGCAATAGAAGGCATAACCCATTCCTTATGTTCTATTGAATTCAAAAATCACCGCCCTTTATACGATTGGGTTCTAAGTAAGCTTGAAATTGAGCATTCACCGAAGCAAAGAGAATTTGGTCGACTTAATATTACTGGTGTAGTCACAAGTAAACGCTACCTAAAAGAACTTGTAAATGAAAAGCATGTAGATGGTTGGGATGATCCAAGATTACCAACTATTAAAGGGTTACGTAGAAGAGGCTATACTCCTGAAAGCATTCAACAATTTGTAAAAGAGATTGGTGTTTTGAAAAATGAAAGTACAGTTGATATTTCTATGCTTGAACAAATGCTAAGAGAAAACTTAAAAACGAATGTAAAACGAGCGATGGCCGTTTTACAACCATTAAAAGTAGTTTTACTAAATTATCCTGATGAAAAAACAGAATTTTTATCGATAGTAAATAACAGCGAAAATGACCAATTAGGTAAAAGATTCGTTCCTTTTTCAAGAGAATTATATATCGAAAAAGAAGACTTTATGGAGGAAGCCATTAAAGGATTTAAGCGTTTATCCATTGGAAAAGAAGTTCGATTAATGGGCGCCTATTTTATTAAATGTCTTCGAGCCATTCGAGATGAACAAACAGGAGAAATTTCAGAAATTCATTGTACGTATGATCCAGAAACAAAAAGTGGTTCTGGATTCAATAAGCGTAAACCAGAAGGAACTATACATTGGGTTTCTGCTTCACACGGAATTAAGGTCGATATCCATGAATACAACCGCTTATTATTAAATGATGATGACATCAAAGAGACATCAAAAACGTGGGAAGAGAAACTTAATCCACAATCATTAGTGATTTATGCTGACTCTGTAATTGAGCCATCATTAGCCTCTGCAGTAAAAGAAGAGAAATTTCAATTTGTACGAAACGGCTATTATTGTGTTGATTCTAAGTATACCTCTTCTGAAAAACTGGTCTTTAACAGAATTGTTTCTCTAAAGAACACATGGAAGTAAAAATAGCAATAATGCCATTAAAATAACGGTTCTGCTATCATCACTCCCAAGAAATAACTAAAAAAAACGTACAATTTATACTAACATCAACGTTACATTTAACAAAACCTAAAATCTATTTCAAACAAGTAGGGGCCACTAAAAAGTGATATATGATCACTTTTTAGTGGCCCCTACGCTTTATGTTATCTACGTTTTGTATAGGTATGTTCAGACCTCTAAATAAGCTGATGTTACGCTCTACTGAATAACACAAGGAGGGTTGTCACTCGCTAAGTAGGAAGCAAACGGATTAGATTTATTGGTAACAATGAAATTTAATACAGCCTTTCATCATTAAAGCCAAAAAGTAAACGAAACTTGACATTCCAAATAATGTAAACTAAACTTTACTCAACAAAGAAATTTACAGAAAATAGGAGGTTTTAATGAAAAATCGAATTCGCGAACTTAGGAAAAATCAGAATATGACACAAGAAGAATTAGCAAAATTAGTGAATGTTTCTCGCCAATCGATCATTGCTATTGAATCTGGAAAATTTAACCCTTCGTTAGAGCTTGCCTATAATATTTCTAAAATTTTCTATTGTAGTATTGAAGAAGTTTTTCAATTCAAAGAAGAAAGAGGGATATAATGGATATTCAGTTGAGTGGTTTATTTGGTCTCTACGGTGGAGCACTTATGGGATTTCTAGGCTGGTGGTTAGGAAGAAAGCAAGCTAATAAAAATAGAGGATTAGATGAATTATATCGATACATTTGGGAGAAGGCTCGCTCATACACCTGGTATATTACACTAGTTGTCATCTATATCCTATTTTCATTAGTAGCTATTGGTATCGAGATGAGCCCAGCAATGGTACTTGGTATTTTACTTTTGTCTCATATGGGTGGATGGGGATGTATCGGTATAGCTTTAAGTATTCATATGTCCCTGTCTGAAACAGCTAAGTCTAATGAAAAGACAATTAGGATTATTATGATTACTTTAATTGTTATAGTCTGCACTATTTTATCTATAGCAACAAAAAATTGGGTTGTGTTATTTATCAGTATCCCTCCAGTGGCATTCATTTTCTTCTTAACTTTTATCCTGCCAAAGAAAAACACTGACTAATATAAGGTATTGTAATATGATCGAATTAGGTTGACTTTTTAATAAATCTTAAAGATATACATGTAGCATAAAACAATTCATTAAATATACTCGCATTCTTATTTTTGGCTGTTTTCGGAAATTTTTTGCCTATTAAAAAGTAATAAGTATAGGTTGAATTCTTCTCCAGGTTGCTCGCTTTCCTCGGGGCGGACGGTGCACCCACAGGAGTCTCGCACCTTACGCTCCACTCAACCAACCCTTTTAAAAATTCAAAAATTATTTTTAAGAACGCAGCTTATTTTTTAGTGGGAATTTAAAAGCAGTTTGTCCATATTTATACCGATTTTATATATAAGGAGGTTATTCCATATGCTAACCATTTCTAAACGTAAATGGGCATGGTTCTGCTTACTAGTTGCCTTAGTTATTAGTTCAAACTTCATTATTTATCGGCTTACTATATTACAGCCAATTCCAAAAGAAGTAGCTCTCGGCACATTAATGGATTGTATTATTATATTACCTTTGCTAGCGTATTTTTTTATCATAAGAAAACGTTTTTCCATTAAGTATCTACTTCTCATATCTATAGTTGGTTACGGAATCGCATCACTTATTATTCCGCAAGGCTTGCTACCCTCTTACTCTTTTGTCAAATATATTGTATTTGCTGGAGAGGGAGCATTTATCCTTTTAGAACTTAATATTATTTACAAATTCATCACAAAACTACCTAGTATCATTAGATCACTTCGTACGAATGAAACAAATATTCCAAATTTTCAATCTCAATTAGCGCATACCATACATCAGCATTTCAAATTGAAAAGACTATCGAACTTTTTATCTTTTGATATTACGTTATTTTATTACAGCCTCTTTTCGTGGAGAAAAAAACCTTTACATGATGAAATTCGCTTATTCAGCTTTCATAAACAAACGAGCGTCATTGCTTTTTACGTATTTCTAATTCATGCACTTATTGTCGAATCCATCGCATTTCACTTTTTGCTTCATTCCTGGAATCAAGTAGTAGCTATTGTGGCTCTAATATTAAATATTTACGCCCTTTTGTTGCTCTTAGCTGAAATCCAAGCCATTCGACTATGTCCTTTTCTTATTACAAATGATCATGTATATTTACAGGTTGGTATTATGAAGCAATTGATTATTCCACTTAAGGAAATCAAAAGCGTTCATTATTATCAAGGTCCTGAAAAATTATCAAGTAATGAAAAAAAATATATTTTCGATGCCGTTCTAGCTGATTTCACAAAAGAAAAGCCAACCTTTGAAGTGGAGTTCCATACACCACTGGAGGCTAAGTTACTTTATGGATTTAAGAAAAAAGTAATAAAGGCGCATATCCGACCAGATGAACCACAAAAATTTTATCATACGTTATGTACAAAAATAAAAGAGTTGAATAACTAATGTGAAGAGGCCTCTGAAAAGGAGTAAAACATCACTTTTCAGACAGCCCCTTCTTTTTTAACTCATTTATTCTTACTATCCGATTACAGACTTTGGCAGCTAAAGCTTCGTTATGAGTAATCATAACTATTCCTAAGTTTCTTTCCTTCATTAACTGAAGCAACAAATTCCACAATTGTGCTTGTGTAATAGCATCTAACATTGCTGACATTTCATCAGCAATCAAATATTTCGTCTGTCGATTTAATGCTCTAGCGATACAGAATCTTTGTAATTCTCCTCCAGATAACTCAATTGGATACCGATCAAGCCACTCACTTTTTATCCCAACTAAATCAAGGGTATCCTGATTATGTGTGGGATCCATCCCAGTCTCCTTTAAAGCCTGTCCCATCTTCATACGTTCATCAAAGGCAAGCTGAGGATGCTGTCCTATTAGCTGAACATTACAAAATCCTCTCATGGATAATGGTTTGCCATCAACTAGAATCTCGCCTTCGGAAGGCCATTCATAACCAGCTAACAAACGACCTAACGTTGTTTTACCAGTACCACTATCACCAAGCAAACCAACACATTCTCCAGCAGCCACCTCAAAATCAACATGATGTAGAATATTTCTTCTATTATATGAAAAAGATAGATTTTTTCCTTCAAGCTTATTCATCTTTATAGTCCAATTTCCTTTATGTCATTATTCCAAAAATCATTTTCTGGTAGAGACATCCACAACTGCTCTGTAAACTTTTCCTGCCATTGTCCAGCTTTTAATGCTGTAATGCTTAAAGTTTCCACTGTTCTACCTTCATTTAAAATCGTTACTCTCTCCACATATTGAGAAGCAAGATAAAGATCATGTGTAATTAATAATACCGCTCTTCCTTCATCGGCCAATTCTCGTAAATGCTTCATTGTTTCATGAGCTAATCCCTCATTTAATCCAGCTGTCGGTTCATCTGCAATAATCAAATCTGCATCTGTACTTGCTGCGCAGGCTATTAATACACGACGTGCCATTCCACCAGATAATTCATGTGGATACAGTTTTTCTACCTCTTTACTTAAACCATAGCGTGAAAATAATCCGCATGCTTGTTTTCCAGCAAACGTACCCACTTTCATTAATGGATTTAAACAAGAAATCGATTGCGGTATAAAAGCAATTTCTGTTCCTCTTAATTGCTTAATTCGATCTTTTGTCATTTCCTGCTCTTTATATTTCATTAAACCATCGACACTACTATTTGTAGGAAGGATACCTAAAAGTGCATGAGCTAATAAGCTTTTTCCAGAACCTGAAGCGCCAGCTACTGCTAATATTTCACCTGCTTCTATATGAGCAGACAAGCCATGAATGGCCTGCGTAGTTTTCTGGTGTAAACCTTTCGTATAAGAAGTAAACTTAATATTCAACTGCTCTACTTGCAATATCATTTCTTTTTTCGGTTGCATGAAACCTTCCCTCCTATTCTCTTGACTTACGTGGATTCAATAGAGCAGATAACTGCTCCCCTAAGGCATCAAATAATAAAATAATACATACTAACATAATTCCCGGAAAGAATGCGAGCCACCATGCGCCACTTGTTATGTATTTCAATGATTCAGATAAAATAATACCTATTGCAGGCTGCTCAGGTGATAAACCAAAGCCTAAAAATGTAATAGATGCTTCATGTAAAATCGCATGGGGAAAAACGAGTAAAGTTCCAACAACAAATTGTGGAAACAAATGCGGAATCATATGTTTTTTGGCAATTCTCCATTTACTCATTCCTAATTTATTAGCCTGTTGAACAAATGGCGCATTTCTAACAGAAAGTACTTCAGCACGAATAATACGCGTTAAGGCAGGCCAATGAGTTAATGCAACTCCAATCACGACTCCCGTAACACCTTTTCCTAAAGCGATTGAAATCAGAATAAGTAAAACAATATGAGGAACAGCCAAAAACAAATCAATAACCCAGCTAATTACAATGTCCGCTCTTCTCCATAGTGCTGCTACCACTCCAAGAATAACAGCAATAATAGCGCTGATTAAAGCAGCCGTTAAACCGACAACTAAGCTCACCGTTAAGCCTTTCCAGGTTCGAAAAAACATATCTCTGCCCATGAAGTCTGTTCCAAACAGATGACTTATAGAAGGACTTTGATTTTTCATCGTAAAATTCGCATCATATGCACTTTCAGGTATTAAGGCTCCACCAATCATAATGAAAAGCAACATCGAGAAAGAAGCAATAATTAAAAACATAGTCTTTTTACGTCTATTAGCTAACATTTGCATTTCTTCTTCCCCTTACTCTTATTCTCGGATCAATAGTATGGATGATTACATCTCCAATTACATTTCCGACAAATACAAATAGAGCGCTAAATAAAGTGATCCCGAGTAATAATGGAACATCTCCGCCAGTTCCTGCTGCCACTGCCGCGTTTCCTAATCCAGGATAAGAAAACACTTGCTCAACTAGAACAGATCCTCCAAACAGTTCAGAGAATGAAGCGAATTGTAGCATCGTTGCCGGAAGAATGATATTTCTAAAGCATTGACGAAGCACAATTCTATATTCTTTTTCCCCTCTAGCACGAGCAAATTGAGCATAATCACTTTCCAAAGCGTCAATTAATTTTGAACGAGTGTGAAGCGCTATACTTGGCATACTAACCATTGATAAACAAATAGCAGGAAGTACCATATGTCTAATCCGCTCAACAAATGTAACATCTGTTTCAAGCACACCAATTGGGCTTGCTAAACCAATCGGAAACCAAGCTAAATAAACAGCAAATACCATTAGTAAAATAATGCCTAAATAAAAAGATGGGACGGCTGTTAATGTATAACAAAACCCTTTCAAGATTCGATCAATAAACCTATTTTGATTTGCTCCCATCAATAAACCGACTGTTACACCTAAAATACCGCTTATTATCCAAGCAGTCAGCATAAGCATTATAGATTTAGAAAACTTATCTCCTATTACATCTAAAACATCCTGACGATAAATCATGGATACTCCCATATCTCCATGTAGAACATTATTAGCCCATGTAAAAAAGCGCTCAACTGGTGGATCATTTAATCCCCAATGCTCAGCAATATTTTCTCTCTGTTCTGGAGAAATAGCTACTCCAGCACCTACATAAGACTGAATCGGGTCAATCGGTGAAACCATTAACAATGAAAAAGCAAGGATTACAACTGCAATAAGCAGTGTAACCCCACGCACGAAATACATAATAACAGGTCTAGCCATTACTCTTTCCATTTCCAATCTTCTAAGTTACCCATAATATCTAAAGCATGAGAATGAGGATGAATTGGTTGATCTCCTAAACTTAAACCATCTTTTACAAAATACAAATGATCAACATTTACTAACCATGCCCAAGGAAGATCATGAATCAAAGGCTCTTGTGCTTTTTTCCAGTCATCCATATTTCCACTTATAAGTGCTTCATCTAATGCTTTATCAACTTGAGCGTTACTATATGAGTTTGTGTTGTAATAATCAAAACCAATATTAGAAGAGTGATATAAATAATAGACTTCCATAGGGTTACGATTTCCCCATCCAAACAGAACAGCGTCGCTATACATTTTCTTCTCTATATCATCCCATGATCCGCCAGAAACCGTTACTTCAATGCCGATATCTTTTAATTGTTGTTTGACAGCCATTGAAATCGTTTGTCTAGTAGAGTCCCCAGCATTATAAATTAAATTAAATGCCGCTTTTACTTTTCCTTTTTCAAGGATGCCATCACCATCAGTATCCTTCCAACCTGCATCGGCAAGGATTTTTTTCGCTTTTTCCACATCTCTTTTCATTTCTGTCTTTTCATTCCACCATGGTAAATGGTCACTATTACTAAATGCCGTTTTACCGAAACCATCTAGCGCGCTATCTACAATCGCTTGACGATCAATGGCTAAGTTAATCGCTTGACGAATGGCTAAATCACTTGTTACATTGTTACCTGCTTTTTGGCCATTCACTTCTGAACCTTCAGGAATTGTTACAAAAGAAATTCCTCGGTTATCAACCGTTTGATAAGATTCGATTTTCATGCCAGGGACGGTTTCCTTTGCAAAAGCGTATGAAGTTTGAGCCACATCAACTTGACCTGCTTTTGCAGCTGCAAACGCTTGGTCTTCACTCATAAATAAAGCGGTTACTTTTTTAAACTCACCTTTTTTTCCGTAGTAATCATCATTACGGACAAAAATTGCTTGTTGACCTTGTTTCCATTCTTCTAATTTGTATGGGCCTGATCCAATTGGTGTAGTGCCATAGTTATCACTATATGCATGCTTTGGTACGATTCCGATTGCAGCCGCAGTATATAAAAATGTAGATTGAGGTCTTTCTAAAACAAATTGTATGGTATGATCATCTATTGCTTTTACTTCTTTCATATGTACTAAATCAACAGTAGACCCACTATTTTTTGCCGTTTCATATGTAAATACAACATCTTCTGCTGTTACAGGCTTCCCATCTGTAAATTTTGCATCATCACGAAGCTTGAATTCCCAAGTAAGCTTATCGTCACTTGACTTATATTCCGTAGCAAGTTCTGGAATAATGTTCGAATCTGCATCTGTATCTAATAACGTACTTTGAATAAGTGGTGAACCATAAGCTGCATACCCTTGTATTGGGTCAAAACCTCCATCAGGTTCACTCGTTAATGCTAATACTAATTCATCTTTTTTAGCAGAATCATTTGCCTTCGATTCATTTTTTTTATCACTTTTTTTGTCATCATTACCACAAGCTACTAAACTAATGCATAACGTCAACACTGCCAATATAGCTAACCATTTTTTCATACTGTCCCTCCATCGATGTTTTTTTAGTTTGTTTAAACACAATCATTACCATTAATTTTTTCCATCTTCATGTTTTAAAACACCTCTTTTTCCGAAAAAAAAGAAGACAAATACACGCTACTTCTGTAGCTTATATTTGCCTTCTTGGCGAAATGTTTTCATTCTATATAAAAAATTAAGGTCTAGGTCAAAGGTTCAATTCTTCATGAATTGATTTACACGTTTGATTATAAAAATAATATCGATCTCTGTCTACTTTTTTTCTAAATGTTCATTATTTGTACAACTTTTCATTTCGGTTCAAGAATAATCTTATGGTCAACAAGCTTCATTTCTTTTACTGTTGCACGAATTGTTTTGCGTTCACCAAATATATTTTCAATATAAATACGATCCTCATTTGGAATGAATTTATCTACGGATTTCATAAATAATTCTTCTTCCCCATTTTCATTTAACAAATACACGTTTTGTTCACACATAACTTTCACCTCTTACATAAGTTTTCACCATAACAACAACATCATCAACAAATTGCGGAAGTGGTTTTGAATGAATTCCAGCAATTTCAACATTCCACTTACAAAGTGGAACGACGATTTTTTTTGCTGGACTTTCAGAAACTGCTTCAGCCATTCTTGGAGTCCATTCACCTAGCATCGTATTCGGTGATAGAATACCTATCGGTCCTAAAATCAAATCCACCCGAGGAGCATTCCAAGCAATTGCGTGCTCTCCCGTAGCTCCTTCATTTGCACCTGCTTTCAGCATTATGGAAGTCGCCATTGTATTTGTTCCTAAAGCGATAATCTCCACTTCATTTTCAAAAGCCTGACTCACTTTCTCTACAATAACGCGACCAATTCCACCACCTTGTCCATCAATCACAGCAATTCTCATAATCTCTCTCTTTCTTTTACAAGGATAGTATTTAATTCATATATTTTAATTGTAAAAGTCGCACTATGTAAACAATACATAAACAATTCACTTAAAACTGTCAAAATTACTTCAGCTTACAGAGATCGTTCGATGAATGCTCATTCGATTTATAATTTGTAGCCATATCTACGATTTTCGACCGCCCTTTACTGTTAAAAAAGCTGTTGATTTGGTTCTGCTATAGTACATTTTGATTCAACTATACATGTTTTTCATTCAACTTTTAACTATTTTGGTTCAACTTTTCAGAGATTTCGTTCAACTTCTGATGTTAGAGCGCTTTATATTAACCTACATATCTATTTACTAGCTAAAATGGACGTTACAATATGCTTTGAATCCCACTCTCCAGAAGAAAATCTCGTAATCGGATACTTTCTTGGAAACAAACGTTGCTGTATTTCATTCACAGACATACCTTTTTGATTTAATTGCTGTACCTCTTCCGTAACATGATACAAATAATCAAGTTTCTCATTCAACTTTTGTTTGCCATTTTTTATATAGCCTGCATGATTACAAAATACTTCCTCAAAATCATAGGCTAGTATACGTTCAATTGAATCAATGATTTGAGGAATGGACTCATCGTCCATTATCACTTTCGTTTTTACCTGTACAAACAAATCTCCTGAAAAAAGTTGTCCAGTTGAGGTATTTAAATAGGCTGTATGATCAGCAGAGTGCCCTGGAGTGAATATACTGAGCCAATCATCGTTTCGAGATTGAAATCTACTAGGCACCGGTTCAGCTTTAAAAGCTCTACGCTTTCCCCAAAAGAGTTTGCGATATAAAGGGTACTTTCCTTTTTTTTGAGCTTCGTTTAGAGAAAGTTCCGGTAAGTAAATGGGCACTTTATATTTTTCTCCAATCCAAGCAGCACAACCAGTGTGATCTTCATGAATATGTGTACAATACAGTGCATCAATATTTTGATTGTCTAAAAACTGCTGAAATTGCTGAGCAAGCGACTGAGAACCGGCATCAATGATGATGCCATCTATGGCATAACAATACACGTTAAGATTCACACCCTGAAACTGGATTGAGCCATTTGCAAAGTTAACCCCCTTGACATTTCCTTTTTCCATTTCTTTTTGAAAGAACATCTCCGCACCCCCAATTTTCTTAATTCTATTTTAACACAAAATGAATCATCGTTCATTTTGTGTTAAAATTATGAACTTTGATAATAAAATTGAAATAAATGATAAAATCTAATTAATAGGGATTGAAAGGGGTAGAGAGATGTTAATTCCTAAACAACACGGGGCTTGGGCTATGCTCTTTATTCCATTTACTCTAAGTATGCTGGCTGGAGGTAGTACTTTTTGGCATATTCCGCTTTTCATTGGGTGGCTATTTCTTTATCTAGCCACGTATCCATTATCCATGCTTATGAGAAAGAAGAAGAAGAAAAACTATCAAAAATGGGCAATTATTTATAGTGCTATTGCATTATTATGTCTATTGCCACTTTTATTTGCACAAGCGAAACTTCTTTATTTTGGACTTGCCATGATTCCGTTCTTTTTCATAAACATGTATTTTGCAAAACAAAATAAAGAAAGAGCCTTTACAAATGACGTAATCGCTATTTTTGTTTTTTGTTTAGGCGGACTTGCCAGCTACTTTTT
Organism: Bacillus sp. AP8; assembly: GCF_000321185.1. NCBI lineage: Bacteria > Bacillati > Bacillota > Bacilli > Caryophanales > Bacillaceae > Bacillus > Bacillus sp. AP8. Next base: position 19,481 of record NZ_CAPG01000019.1, on the reverse strand, counting down.
AGGAGCAAACGCACTAACTAAAGAAGCTTGGATCTTATTTATCTATTCTTTTATCTATTTTTTAGGTGTAACTTTTTATGTAAAAGCCATGATTCGTGAAAAGAAAAATATGAAGTATAAATATTTTTCTTGGGGTTATCATCTTTTATTACCCTTTATTGCACTTAGCTTAGGTGCTGGTTGGGGGACAGTTGGATATGTTCCAAGTGTTTTTCGAGCATGGTATTTATACGGAAAAAAAGTGACGATTATGCAGGTTGGAGTTATTGAAATTATTAATTCTATTTTGTTTTTTATTTTTATGGTTATTTTTGTTGTTTAAGGATTATTTCGATTCATATCAAAAAAGACTCTTTTTACATATTTTGTTATTTATGAACAAGTAGTGCAACAATCTTTTGAAACCAGCATTTAAATAAAACAAAAATGTAAGAGGGTGTTTCTTAGAACACCCTCTTTTTATCTCTGCTTTACTTGTACGGCAAATAACATCAAAAATGAAATAATAATAATGGAAATGACCCATAACCAAGCCATCGTCATATTCCCTGAATCGATGGCCACATAAATAGCTGTTGGGACGGTTTGAGTTACTCCTGGAATATTACCTGCAAACATTAAAGTTGCTCCGAACTCACCTAATGCTCTTGCAAAGCTTAATACAGCACCAGTTATGAGTGACCTAGATGCTAAAGGTATCGATATCAAAAGGAAAACTTTCCATTTCCCCGCACCATCAACTCTAGCCGCATCTTCAATGTCATGATCCACTCCATGAAAACCTGTTTTCGCTGACTGATACATGAGAGGAAACGCAACGATAATAGCTGCTATGACCGCTGCCCACCAAGTAAAAATAATCGGCTGATTAAAAACCCATTCAATTGCTTTTCCAAGGAAACTTTGTTTTCCAAACACAACTATCAAAATAAATCCCACTACCGAAGGAGGTAATACCAATGGAAGCATCAGAATGGTCTCAACTATCGCCTTTCCTTTAAACTTTCTTACTGCTAGAAAATGACCAGCTAATGTACCTAATATAACTACGATTACTCCGGAAACTATACTAATTTCCAGAGATAATTTTATCGGTGCAAAAAATTCTTCAGCCATTTATCTTCCTCAATTCATTTTAAATCCATACTCCTCTAGAATTTTTTTAGCAGCATCTGATTGAAGATAATCGTAAAAATCTTTCGCTTCATCATGATGTTTTGAATCTTTAATAATACCTAAAGGATAAATAATCGGTGTATGTGTATCTGAACCTGCTGTTGCTACAATCTTAATTTTATCAGAAACAAGTGCATCTGTTTTATAAACGATCCCAGCATCAACATTTCCTGTTTCTACATAAGATAACACTTGTCGAACGTCTTTTCCGTAAACAAGTTTACTTTCTACTTTGTCCCAAACCTTTAAAGCTTCTAATGTTTCTTTTCCATATAGCCCAGCTGGCACAGATTCAGGAGTTCCTAATGCCATCTTTTCAATATTAGCTGTTGCTAAATCTTCAAAGCTTTTAATGTTCAATTTTGAGTCTTTTGGAACGATCAATACAAGCTCATTTTCTACAAGATTAACACTTTCTTCTTTATCAATCATACCATCATTTACAAGAGTGTTAAATTTATCTTCCGCGGCTGATATAAATAAATCAACAGGCGCCCCCTGTGAAATTTGTTGCTGTAGAGCTCCTGAAGCTCCAAAATTGAATTTTAAAGTGATTTCTGGATATTTTTCTTTATATGAATTTTGAATATCAGTTAATGCATCATTCAAACTTGCAGCAGCTGATACTGTTAATTCAACCTTCTCTTTTTCTTTTTTGTCTGAGGTTTTTTCTTCATTATCAGAACATGTTACTAAGGATAAAACAAAAACTAAAATTAAAGTAAATAATGCCCATGTTTTCTTTTTCACAATTTTACCTCCGAATAATAGATTTCAACACAACACATTATAACAAGATATAATTAGTTATAACAAGATATAATTAAATAGATATAGAATTGTTATAATTCGTTCAAATTCATTCTACTTTTTATATTTTTAAGATTTAAGGTATAATTTTACTTAGATTACAAACGATTTTCCACAAACACGTTAGTATAAGTAAGTACGAAAGAGGTGGTTGGATGAATAGTAACTCTTCTTATACAATTGAAGAAGTAGCCCAATTGTTAAGAGTATCAAAATTAACGGTCTATGATCTTATCAAAAAAGAAGAACTTTCAGCCTATCGTGTCGGTAGACAAATGCGTGTCGACCATGATGACTTAGAAAGATATAAAAACGGCAATAAAACAAAACATAAAAATGTAAATAACTCTAGTCAGAATGAAGAACAAAAAACGATAGATCAAATAGTGATAAGTGGTCAAGATATAGTATTAGACATACTCAGCAAAAATATCGAAAAAGAATTACGTAAAACACCATTACGTTTATACAACGGCAGCTTAAATAGCTTAATTGCCATGTATAATGGACAATGTGATATTGTTAGTCTTCATTTATATGATAGTGAAACGGGAGAGTATAATCTTCCTTATGTAAAACGAATTTTAGTCAGTCATCCATTTGCTTTACTAAATCTTGTTTCAAGAAATGCTGGTATTTATGTACAAAAGGGTAATCCTAATCAAATTAAGAGCTGGAAAGATTTAAGTAATCCACAAATCAAAATCATTAATCGTGAAAAAGGGTCAGGTGCTCGAATTCTTCTTGATGAGAAATTCAAGAAATTTGGTATCCAAGCTTCTAGTATTAAGGGATATGACGAAGAACTTACCAGTCATTTTTCAGTGGCTTCTGCAGTTGCAAATGGACAAGCAGACGCTGCAGTAGGAATTGAAAATGTTTCAAAAATGGTCAATGTCGACTTTATTCCATTAATCAAAGAGAGATATGATCTAGTTGTTTTAAAAAAGCCAGAAAATCTTTTACTGCTTGAATTAATAAAAAAAATCACACAGTCTGATTCTTTTAAAAATGAATTAAAGCAATTAAATGGTTATGATATAAGTGAAACTGGAAAAGTATTTTATGAGTCTTAAACAACACAATACTCTATTATTCAGACTGTTTTCTCAAATTCTGTTACCTGTGAACAAGTTAGGGAAAATAATCTGAATTGAATTTCGTTTTAGAAAGGTCGCTTTCCACAGGGCTAGTGGTAAACCTCTACTGCATAAAGTAGTTTGGGGTCGCACCGTACGCTCATTCGATATGCTAACTAAACTTATTTAAAAGGAACAATCTTGGAGAAAATAGCTATTATTAAAGCTCCTCCTAGTATACAAAAATAAAACTCCCTTTTCCGTTTAAAAGGGAGTTTATTTATATTTTAAATAGTAACTCATTAGAACGTTCAGATTTATTCTTGTGATGATCAGGAAAAAAATAGTAATATTTTCTACATTTATTATTATTTGAATTACTGGAGGTTCTTTCATGAAACTATTTGTCATCATGTCAAAATATTTACCACTATGGATCGTTATGGTGGCATTGATAGCTTATTTCTTTCCACAAACTTTTACGTCAATTTGTCTATCGAACAAAGAAACAGCTTAACCTTTCTGAATAAGAGAAAAAAGAGGTCATTCAGGATAGAATCCTATTGAATCCATTACCCCTACGGAATGAAATATCAAAATAAACTCGAAATAAAAACACAGCCTCTCTAGTATCCTCAAATACTAGGAAGCTGTGTTTTTTAAACATTAGTTTTCTTCTACATCCTTACGCTTTTTCTTCAGCATTTTTGAAAGTAATTCGTAAACAATTGGTACAATAACTAATGTTAATATTGTCGAACTCAATAAACCACCGATAACTGTAACGGCAAGGTCTTGAGAAATGAGTCCGCCTCCGCCATTTCCTAATGCCATTGGAATCATCGCTCCAATAGTCGCAATCGCCGTCATCAAGATTGGACGAAGACGAGTCGCTCCTGCTTCAAGAATGGCGTCACGCATGTTCATACCATCATGCTCCATATGGATAATACGGTCCACTAATACGATGGCATTCGTTACAACAATACCAATGAGCATTAATAGCCCCATTAATACAGATACAGAAATCGTTTGACCTGTGACGAATAATCCAACGAACGAACCAATAACTGTGAACGGTAACGAGAATAGAATAGCAAAAGGTGCTAATCCTTCACCGAACGTCACAACAAGAATAAAGTAAACAATCGCAATTGCTGCAATCATTGCTAAACCTAGCTGAGTAAAGGTTTCTTGCATATCTGCTGCAACACCTGCAACATCTGTCGTTACCCCTCTTGGCAAATCAAGCTTATCAATTTTTTTATCAGCTGCTGTTGTTGCTTTCGAAATATCAGCATCTGTAATCGTACCAGAAACCGTTGCGAAATATTCTCCTTTTGAGCGAGAAAGTGTATTTAACGTTGTTCCTTCCTCCACTTTAACTAACTTAGACAATGGCATTTTCATACCGATTGCTGTATCAATTTCAGTTGCTAATATATCGTCTACTGATTTTGGAGTTGCCGCTGCTTCTCGTTGGACAACTACATTGATTTCTTCACCTTCGTGCTCTACTGTTGTTAATACGTCATTAGCATTATTGTGAGATAAAGCCTGCACAATTTGCGCTGTTGTTAATCCATATTTTAACACATTTGCTTGGTCTACTTTAAATACATTCTCAATATATGGATTTTCAATATCAGATGTAACATCCTCTAGTCCTTTAACATCTTGAAGAGCATCTTCAACTTGTTTAACAGCTGTTTGTAAATCATCTAAATCTTCACTATTTAATGTATAACTTACTTCGTTCGTATTCATACCCATAGAGAAGTCTTGAGATTTCCATTCACCTGTTTGACCAATATTAAAGACGTAATCTTCAATTTTCTCTTTTGACTTTTTAAATTTCTCTAATTCCATTTCAGAATCAAAAATGAGGTACATTAACGCACCACCGCTACCACCCATCATCATAGTAGTAGCATCAGCATTTTTAGGGTCAGTTACTGACAATTGGATGATATCAAGATCATCATAGTTCATCAATTCTTTTTCGACTTTTTCTATATTAGCTAATGTGTCATCCATCAACTCACCAGTAGCAGGCGTATACGTTAAATACATCACTTTTTCTTCTTGAGATCCCATGAAGCTAAATCCGATAAAAGGAGTTAACACTAATGAACCTGCTAGTAAAATAATCGCAATCGTTGATGTGATTATTTTATGATTTAACGCTTTTTCAAGAACACCCTTATACCATCTTGCAAGCTTTCCAACTTCCTTATGCTTGCGATTTTCTTTCTGACCATTTAGCTGTTTACGGAATAGGAAATGTGAGAATGCTGGAACTATTGTAATCGCAACAATTAATGAACCGCCTAGCGCAAATGTCATCGTTAAAGCAAACGGCATAAATAGTTCTCCGACCATACCACCGACAAATATAAGAGGCGCGAATACTGCAACGGTTACTAATGTCGAAGCAAGTATTGGCTTAAACATTTCAATGGTAGCTTCACGTATTAAAGCACGGCCACTTAATTTTTCTTCTTTTAAATGCATGCGTCGATAAATGTTTTCAACAACAACAATAGAATCATCTATTACCCGTCCAATTGCTATTGTGATTGCCCCTAAAGTCATAATATTTAACGTTATATCGAGCGACTTTAGTATCAATAGCGCAATAAGGATCGAAACTGGAATTGAAATAATAGAAATAATCGTTGATTTAACATCACGTAAAAACAATAGAATGATTAGGATTGCAATCAATCCACCAAATAATGCTTTTTCCATCATTGTATAAACAGAATCTTCAATCGGTTTACCTTGATCGAGTGTTACGTCAATCTTCAATCCATCGATGGATGCTTCTTCGTCTTTAATTAAATCTTTAACAGCGTTTACGACCTTAACCGTATTCGCTTGCTGTCCTTTAACAATCTGAATTGTAATGGCATCTTTACCATTTGTACGTGAAACAGATTGTACTTTACCGATTGTTTCAACTGTAGCTATATCTGATAGCTTTACAAATGGTGATGGTTGATTAGCTGATGGAGTTACCGGTATTAGCATTTCCTTAAGTTTTTCTACACTTGTAACCTTACCATCAACAGATACAGCCTGCTCGCCATCTTTAAATTCCTTTAACCCCAATGATACGGACATATTACTCGCTTGGATCATATCCTTCACAGATTGCTCTGTTAACCCAAGCTCTTTTAATTTTGCTTGATTATAAGTTAAATCGACCTCTTCAATATGCTGCCCAGTGATTGTTGCTGAGGCAACACCATCAAGCTTTTCAATTTTTGGTAGAATAATATCTTCTACAGTTGAAGTTAATTCTACAATATCCTCATCAGAGCTACTGATAGATAAGGCTACTACTGGCATCATATTCATACTGATTGACGTAATAGATGGTTTTTCCACGTCTTCCGGTAACGTCACTTTATCAAGCGCAGACTCAAGTTGACGCTTCTTCTCATCCATATCAATACCATATTCATATTCAACTTGTACCTGTGATACATTAGAGGATGAATTCGAATAAACAGCCTTTACATCATCTAGATTTTCAATGGCCTTTTCAATAGGAATTGAAACCTCATCCATTACTTGCTCAGGAGTTGCACCAGGGTATACCCCCATCACAATTAAATATGGAATTGACACATCCGGAATAGACTCCATTTTCATTTTTGTCCCTGAATACAATCCTGATACTGTTATGATAATTGTTAATAACCAGACAGCCAGTTTATTTTTCAGGACGAAATTGACTAACCCTTTCACTATAGCACCTTCTTCTTGTCTTTATTCGTGTGATACATTTAACAAATCTGCTTCCGAATCTGCACACAATTGACTATATTCTTACAATTATTTATAATAATGACTAGTTGGTCAGATGTCAACTCAGTAATGGGAGTGTTAATGATGGTTAAGAAACAATTAATTATGGAAAACGCCTTAGAATTATTTGCGAATAATGGTATTGAAGCAACTTCCATCCAACAAATAACGAAGAAATGTGGTATTTCTAAAGGGGCTTTTTATCTTTCTTACAAATCAAAGAATGAATTAGTATTTGGTTTAATAGAATATTTTATGAGTGAAATTATTGCCGATATTGAACAATCGGTCAGAGAAAATCCAAAGAAAGAGAAATTATTATATAATTTTTACTACACAACCTTCAGCTCCTACGAAAAACATTCCGCTTTCGCTAAGATATTAATGAAGGAGCAATTTTCTTCATTCGATATTGAATTATTGGAGCAATTAAAAAAATATGATCAATATTTAAACGAAATCATCTTAAATCTTGTCAAAACTCAATTCGATAAAATAAGTAACAACATGCACGCTGACCTAGTATACGTTATTAAATGTTTTATGAAACACTATTCGGAATTATTTTTTATTTATAATTTTCCTATAGACTTGCAAGCATTATGCGAATCATTAGTAGAAAAAACGACAATCATTGCGGAACATGCAACAATTCCATTTATACCCAACGAGTTCTTATCATTTTCTACTAATCAAGCAACTTTAACAAAAGAACAAATCTCAAATATATTGTTAGAAAAAATCAATGACATTACTGATCCAATAACACAGCAATCTTTACAACTACTTAAAGTACATTTAGATGAAGGCTTACTCCCTTCCGCTATCATTCATGGTCTTTTAAAAAACTTACGTGCTAATTCACATAGTAAATGGGTTGCTTACTTATATGAACTTTATTTAGAGAATCCTGATCTAAACTCCTAGTAGTTGGTTATCATTTTCTTAAATTATTTACATTAAGCAATGCAATACGTTGCTCGTTTTCCATGAGATGGGATACAAGCTTTTATTTAACTGATTTCCATTAACCTTATTTAACAACGAACAACCTCAGAAAACAGTCTTATTCATAAAATGAAAAAGGGCATTCAGGATATAACCTGATGCCCTTCTTACTATTAGCTTGCTTGTTTAATATGATGAACTTTTTTCTGTTGATCTTGTTTATTCAATTTTATCACTAGGATTAAGCTCACAATCGAAAATAATGCTAATGCGATAAAACCTAAGGAATAACTTCCTGTATATGAAAGGATTGAAGATAACACAAGAGGTGGGAAAAATCCTCCAAGCCCCCCCATCATCGATACAATGCCGTTTACAATGCCTGATTGTTCCATAAAAAATGTAGGTACTAGCTTAAAAATAACTCCATTTCCAATACCACATGATAATGCAATGATTAATATACCAACTGTAAATAAAATCATATTAGGAGATGTTGATAAGATAACAGCTCCAATGACTGTACCAATAAAAACACCCATTAATAATTTTAAAGCATCAAATTTATCCCCTAAATATCCACCAAATGTTCGACAACATGTAGCAAGTACGATAAAGATAGCTGTTCTTATCCCAGCATCTACTTTATCAAGTCCAAAATTTGAAACTAAGAAGTTTGGTAAAAACACAGTAAATGCGACAAATGCACCAAACGTAATAAAATAGAATAATGAAAAGAACCACATTTTTTCATTTTTATAAACCCCTTTTATTTGTTGAACAATAGGGGTTTTCATTTTTGGTTCGTTTCGATCGCCTAAAAACACGTTTAAAATAGCAAAAACAGTTAGTAAGATAAGATAAAATTTAATGGCTGTTGACCATCCAAATTGAGCTGCAACTACTGGTGCTGCGAATGTAGAAACAGCTGTACCCATATTTCCAAATCCATAGATTCCATTAACTAGACCATGTTTTTCCTTCGGATAGTATTTTGGAAGTGATGTTACACCAACAGAAAATACTGCTCCTCCAATACCTAGGAAAGTACCTCCAATAATTAAATCCATATAAGAAGTTGCTTCACTTATAAAATATACTGGAAATAATAAAGTAATAAAGCTTACGAGAAATACAATTCGTGCTCCAAAGATATTGGCATAATAACCTAATGGTATCCTTAAGACGGACCCGAGAACTACTGGTATGGCTGCAATAATCGCTAACTTATCATCAGGAATTACAATATCTTCCTTGATATAAGGTAGTAAAGATGAAATTATTACCCACACCATAAAACCTAGAACTAAGTTCATAGTTTGTAAAGGTAATTGTACTTTTTTGATCATTCCATTCACCTACTGATAAAAAATTAATATTGTGAATGACAAATGTATTGATTCCCTTCTCATATAATAAATATTATACCCAAATAATAAAATAGGGATTTCCCCTTTTCGTAAAAGAGAAAATCCCTACAAAATCGCATAATTTAATGACTAAACTCTAGTTCATTGTAAATACTGACTCCGATGGCAAAAGCAAGCATTTATGTTCATACTCTAGTGTTTCCCAATAGGTCAAAATTCAAGCAGCTTTCTTTTTAGCGCATACTCCACTAATTCAGGACGGCTTTTCAATTGTAACTTTTCCATAATTTTCGCTTTGTTTGCCTCAACAGTTTTTACAGAAATAAATAATTTTTCAGCAATTTCTTTATTTCCATAACCTTTTGCAACTAGTAGCAATATCTCCATTTCTCTTTTGGATAAAATCTTAAAAGGATCGAGTTCATCTGCTTCATGATTATTTTTTAACAATTCATTTACGAGCAAGGTTGCCATCTTTGGCTGAATATATGTACCCCCTTGATGTACCATACGTATCGCTGAAACAAGCTCTTCATCTGGGGAGTTTTTTAATATATAGCCAGAAGCACCATTTTTTAATACATAAAATAAGTATTCTTCATCATCATACATCGTTAAAATCAGTATTTGGGTATCTGGAAAATCTTCACTAATCTTGCCTGTTGCTATTAGTCCACTCTCACCTGGTGGCATGCTAATATCCATTAATAATACATCCGGGTGATGTTTAGCAACCATGGCATATGCTTCCTTTCCATCTGCAGCAGTTGCAACTACTTCCATATCCTCTTGATAGTTCAATATCATAGAAAATCCACTTCGAACGACAGCATGATCATCAGCTATAACAATTTTCATTATCATACCTCCTCAACAGTGTTTTCTTGACGTACTGGAATACGAATTTGAATTCTAGTTCCTTTTCCCATTTCCGATTGTATATTTAAAATACCATTAACTAGCTCAGCTCTTTCTCTCATTCCATATAAACCAAGCCCCGTTCCTTTAGGCTCCTTAAATTGAACGTCAAAGCCAGCCCCCTTATCTTCGACAATTAAAATTAAGTCACCATTTTCTTCATATAAACGAACGTAAATTTCTTCTGTATGGGCATATTTAATAGCATTTAAAATAGCTTCCTGACATATACGATACACGACTGTCTCTATTTCATTGCTATAACGTGCAGAAAACAATTCAGCCGAGAAATGAACGAGAATTCCGTAATTGTTTTCTACCCATTTAAAGTGAGAACGAAAGGCAGCATCTAATCCAAGATCGTCTAAAGAAGCCGGTCGCAATTCCACAGATAAATTTCGAATTTCATCTAATAATCGAGCTAATGATTCTTCCGTTTGTTTAAGTTTTTTTAAAGCATCCTCATTTAAATTCATATATTTTAACACTCGAATATCCACTAAAGAGCTAATTAGTTCTTGAGCAACACAATCATGAAGTTCACGAGATATTCGTTTACGTTCATCCTCTTGTGCTTTAATGATATACTTGGTCATCTTCGAGCGATATAACGCTTCACGCATTTTCGATTGTTTCGTCAAATCAAGTAGTGTAAGCACATAAATTTTTTGTTCCGCATCAATCATCTTGTAGCTAGCTGTAAAAGGTGCAATTGTACCATCTTTTAGCTTTATATACACTTGAAAAGAGGTAAAATCTTTATCTGGCTTAATTAAAAAACAATTGAGACACGACATTAAATCTTCTTCATTCGTGTAACCCTTGCAAAATTTACAAATGACATTGACTTCAGCACCATTTATTTGCTCCAATACTTCTTGAGAAAGAAGACCTTCTGCAGCAGGATTTAACGCTAGTACAACTCCTTTTGAATTGAGGAATATAATTGCTTCAGTACTGTTGTAATACATTTTCATCATGCTATCTTCTAATTGGAAACCGTCTAAACGAAACAACTTACTCACATCTCCTTTGTATCAAAAGAACAAAATCCCGAAGCAATGGAATGTTGGAATTCATCAAATGAAAAATCTGTCAATCTATCTTTTTCTCTAAAACCAACCAATAATACACCTGCCACTCGATTACTTTCCCATAATGGAACAGCCCCCATGCTTTTCAAGCGTTCTGCCACCACAATCGGAAAGCTGAGTAATTCATTCATTGGAACTTCTTTATCTGCATTTTTTATTAACATTGGTTTTCCCGTTTTGAAAACAGTTCCCGCAATCCCTTTCCCTGGATGTAAAACAATTCGTTTATAACGATTATTTAAATTTCCCGAAGCATATTGCCATTTCAAAATAGGGGAACTATCGATTGAATTAACAATATTCAATGCAACAAAGTCAAACCCAAACTGATTACGAATTTGATCAATTTCTAATTGATAATCAACTAGTACTGGTTTTTTCATCATAAAAACTCCTTAAAGAAAGAGGATGTTGTCCTTTACCCATCTTTCTAAAATTTACCCCTCTTACAGGTTAATAAGAATACAAATTCTTGGAGATCATTCCGAGCTGATAGAATGATTTGGTTTAACCGTATATATACTATTTTATAATACTTAGTATGGAACATCTACTGTCATAACATTACTATAATTAAGAAAAAGATAGGATAATTCGCTATTATCAATGACTACATTATTTCTAAAAAACAGATTTCTAGCAATAAGTGAAAAATTCTAATTTCTTAAAATAAAGAAGAAGGCATATTGCCCTCTCCTTGTATTAGTTTGTATGATTTTTGCGATATAGAATATAGCTTCTACTCATATAGTTGACTGGTACACTCCAAATATGAACAAGTCGTGTAAATGGCCATAGAGCAAATATACCAAGTCCAGCTAAAATATGAATTTTAAACGATAGCGGAACATTCGTCATTAGCGAAGCATCTGGACTTAAAAGAAATAGATTTCTAAACCAAACAGAAATGGTAGATCGATAATCAAAGCTTGGTTCCACCATATTTGTCACTACTGTACTGTACATCCCCATAAATACAATAAATAATAGTAGTACATTTACAACTAAATCTGAACCTGAGCTTAATCTACGTACATTTTTCTTTGTAAATCGTCGTGATGTCAACACAATCATTCCACCAAGTGTTAACAAACCAAATAATCCCCCAATATACACTGCCCCAATATGATATAAATGATCATTAACACCAATAGCATGTAACCATTCTTTTGGAATTCCTAGTCCTGCTACATGACCAAAAATAACTGGAATAATCCCAATATGGAACATCATACTTCCAATTTTTAATTGTTTCTTTTCGACGAATTCACTCGACTTTGAAGTCCAACCAAATTGATCTGTACGATAGCGATAAATATGACCAATAACACATACAACTAGGCAAATATAGGGAAATATAACCCAAAGAAATTGATCAAGACTATTCATGGGTATCTACCTCCTTATTTATACATGCTTTAAAGGTTTCACGTAATGCTTTAATGACATAAAAGTAAGGACTATTATGTTCTTCTAATGATTTCAGAAGATGATAGGTTCCATCCTCTAACACCGCGAATAACATAGTAAAGCTTTCTTCAGCACGTTCATCACCAAGCCACTCGGCCGCATATAAAAATTCGCACATTAACGGCAAATAATCAGACAGTTCTTCCTTCGGCATATTTAATCCAAACATTTCATACATGACTTTTAATTTGGCAAGCATTTGTCCACGCTCTTTAGTATCCTCAAATTTAAAATACGTCATATATAAAGTGGAATCTTTTTGAAAGTCAAATGTCCTAACATACATTTCTTCAATTTCTTCCATACTATATTCCTGCATAAGCTTCCAAAACATTTGAATAGAATCATAAGCAGGATCTGAGGAGTCAAAAGACTCCTCAATCACTAATGGATTAAAATCTATTTTTTCAGGATACGTCAGCTGTTGTGCAAAGAAACCAAATGCATGCTTATGCTTATAAAGCTCTCCTAAATTAATCACGCCAAATTCCCCCATAGAAGTTTTCTTCATAGATTTCTTTGCCGCTCTTACCAGATGTTACACCACATCCTCCACAATCCATTGAATACCCTTCAGATCCTTGTGATCGATACGTATCTAAATGCGCCTCTTTATGAGATGTTGGTATAACGAATCGATCTTCATACTTAGTAATTGCCAACAAACGATACATAGCTTGTGTTTGTTGAACGGTTAAGCCGACCCTATCCAAACGATTGTCATCGAATTCTTTCCCAGATGATTGAGCACGCATAAACATACGCATCATGGCCATTTTTTGAAGAGCTTCCTTCACTGTTTGTGTATCTCCAGCTGTTAACATATTAGCAATATATTGAATCGGCGTACGCATTTCTTCAATTGCCGGGAATATATAATCAGGGTTTTGAATGGAATCTTTTCCTTCAAAATAGTTCATGATCGGACTTAAAGGTGGTACATACCAAACCATCGGCAGGGTACGGAATTCTGGATGAAGCGGGAATGCTAATTTGTACTCAATTGCCAGCTTATACACTGGTGATTGTTGTGCTGCCTCAAGCCAATCTTCACTAATACCATCTTTACGTGCTTGTTCAATTACTTTTGGATCATTCGGATCTAAGAACAAGTCACATTGTGCTTTATATAAGTCTTTTTCGTTTTCAGTAGAGGCTGCCTCTGATACTTTATCTGCATCATATAACATAACTCCTAAATAACGGATACGTCCTGTACATGTTTCAGAACAAACAGTTGGCAAACCCGCTTCAACACGTGGAAAACAGAATGTGCATTTTTCTGCTTTATTCGTTTTCCAGTTGAAGTATACTTTTTTATAAGGACATCCAGTCATACAATAGCGCCAACCACGGCAAGCTTCTTGGTCTACTAAAACGATTCCGTCTTCATCACGCTTATACATTGCACCAGATGGACATGATGCTACACATCCAGGATTTAAGCAGTGTTCACATAAGCGTGGTAAATACATCATAAAAGCCTGTTCAAAATTAAACTTAATATCTTCTTCTATTTTTTCGATATTCGGATCTTTTGGACCAGTTGTATGAACACCAGCTAAATCATCTTCCCAGTTTGGACCCCATTCAAGATTCATTTTTTCACCAGTCAATACAGAATGTGGTCTAGCTACTGGCTGATGTTTTTTCTCGCCAGCATTTGTTAAATGCTCATAGTTATATGTCCAAGGCTCATAGTAATCTTTCATTTCTGGCATATCAGGGTTATAAAAAATCTTCCCTAACGCTACTTTAGATAATTTACTACCTGATTTAAGGTCAAGCTTGCCGTTTTTTAACGTCCAGCCACCTTTATATTGCTCTTGATCTTCCCATCTCATTGGATAGCCAATACCTGGTTTAGTTTCTACATTGTTAAACCACATATATTCAGCACCCGAACGGTTTGTCCATGTGCTTTTACAAGTCACGCTACAGGTGTGGCATCCGATACATTTGTCAAGGTTCAGTACCATTGCTACTTGCGCTTTAATCTTCAAGCCACTTAACCTCCTTCATTTTGCGGACTGCAACATATACATCCCGCTGATTTCCGATTGGTCCATAATAGTTAAATCCATAACTTAGCTGTGCATAGCCACCAACCATCTGTGTCGGTTTCACATGAATTCGAGTTGGTGCATTATGACTTCCTCCACGCTCTTTCGTAATTTCAGAACCCGGAACATTTATGTGCTTATCTTGTGCATGATACATAAACATTGTGCCTCTTGGCATTTTATGACTGACTACAGCACGAGCTGTTACAACGCCATTTCGGTTATATACTTCCAACCAGTCATTATCCTGAATATCATTTTCAGAGGCATCTTCATTATTAATCCAAACCGTTGGACCTCCACGGAAAAGTGTTAGCATGTGTAAATTATCTTGGTACATACTATGAATATTCCATTTTCCATGTGGAGTTAAATAACGTAATACTAGAGAATCCTGTCCACCGATAATTTTCTTATCTTTTGCCCCAAATACCATTGGCGGTAATGTCGGCTTAAACACAGGAAGTGCTTCTCCAAATTGCAAGAAAATTTCATGATCAATATAGAAATGCTGTCTTCCGGTTAATGTACGGAAAGGAACGAGTCTTTCAATATTAGTTGTAAATGGCGAATAACGTCTTCCCATTTTGTTTGAGCCAGGGAATACAGGAGTCGGAATTACTTCCCTAGGCTGTGCCGTAATATTCGGGAACGTTAGTTTTTCTGCTGCTCGGTCAGCTGAAATATCCTTAAGTTCAACACCTGTGTCTTGTTCAGCCGCTTCCCATGCACGTTGAGATACCGTACCATTTGTAGCAGATGAAACGTTTAAAATCGCATTGGCAGCATGACGTGCTGTATGCAGCTTTGGTAAGCCATTTTTAATGCTATCATCACTGTACATACCATTAATCTGCTTCAATTCTTCATACTCTTCTGCTACAGAGAAGTTCACACCATGAGCCCCAACCTTACCCTTAGCTAAGTTAGGTCCAAGCGTTACATATTTATCATAAATTTGTGTATAATCACGTTCTACAACAGCGAAGTTCGGCATTGTTTTACCAGGAATCGCTTCAATTTCACCCTTCTTCCAATCTCTAATGACTCCATATGGCTGAGCAATCTCATTTACTGAGTCATGAGCAAGTGGTGCTGTTACAACGTCTTTATGCACACCTGGTAAATGCGTCTTCGACATTTCAGAGAATGTTTTTGCTAAAGATCTGTATATATCCCAATCAGAACGAGATTCCCAAAGCGGATCAACAGCTGGATTAAATGGATGAATGAATGGATGCATATCTGTTGATGATATATCCGTTTTTTCATACCAAGTAGCCGCTGGTAAAACAACATCCGCATACATTGGTGTAGCTGTCATACGGAAATCAAGTGCTACCAACAGATCTAATTTTCCTTCTACTTCATCTCTCCATACCATTTCTTCTGGTTTATCGTCTTCGTTCGGTTGAGATAATAAACCATTATGAGTGCCCAGTAGATGCTTCATGAAATATTCCTGTCCTTTAGCTGAACTTGATATTAAGTTCGAGCGCCAAACAAATAAAGAACGAGGGAAGTTTTCAGGTGCATCAGGATCTTCGCAAGCAAATTTTGTTTCTCCGGATGTAACTTGCTTAACAGCATGTTTTACGATTTCTTCGTTTGTTGTTTTCCCTTGCTGTTTCGCTTCCTCTGCAAATTTCAAGCTATTTTTATTAAATTGTGGGTAAGATGGTAACCATCCTAGACGAGCTGCTAAAACATTATAATCCGCTGGATGTTGATAACGTACATCTCCACTAGTTGGTGATTTTAACGAATCTACACCAGTTTCTTCATATTTCCACTGATCTGTTGCAAAGTAATAGAATGATGTTGCATTTTGCAAACGAGGTGGTCCTTGCCAATCTTTAGCAAAGGCAACGGTTGACCACCCTTCAATCGGACGACATTTTTCTTGCCCAACATAGTGCGCCCAGCCGCCACCATTAACTCCTTGTGAAGCAGTTAACACAACTAAATTTAAGATGGAACGATAGATTGTATCACTATTAAACCAGTGGTTAACACCAGCACCCATGATAATCATGGAACGACCTTTTGTATCAATTGAATTTTGAGCAAACTCTCGAGCAATTTGCACGACAAGTGATGACTTAACTCCAGTATGTTGTTCTTGCCAAGCAGGTGTATAATGAGATTCTAAATCATCATATCCTTTGGCTTCGAATTCATTTCCATTACGTTTTACACCGTATTGACTTAACATTAAATCATATACTGTAACAACTAATTGTTCTGTACCATCCGCTAGCTTCACTTTCTTCGCTGGAATCATACGCTTAAACGTACCATTTCCCTTATTATCGAAGAATGGGAAAACAATTTCTTTCCACTGTGCATCATGGTTCTCTACAGAAAGAGCCGGATCGATAACCGTGCCATCTTCACGCTCTAGAATGAGATTCCACTTTTTATCTTCTTCCCAACGTTGACCCATCGTACCGTTTGGAACAATGATTTCATCAGATGCTTCATCAAAAATAACTGGCTTCCATTCAGCATGCTGAGAAGTATCTCCGAAATCACTAGCTCGTAAGAAACGTCCTGCTTTCAGGCTTCCTTCATGTTCATCTAACATGATTAGGAACGGCATATCTGTATATTGTTTTGCATAGTTCAGGAACATTGGCTCCTGACGTTCCACATAAAATTCATTGAGAATGACATGTGTCATCGCTTGTGCTACTGCTGCATCTGTTCCTGGATTTGGTGCTAGCCAGTTATCAGCAAATTTAACGTTTTCTGCATAGTCTGGCGCAACAGAAACGACTTTTGTTCCTTTATATCGAACTTCTGTCATAAAATGAGCATCTGGTGTACGTGTTAACGGAACATTCGAACCCCACATAATAAGGTAACCAGCGTTATACCAATCACTTGATTCAGGTACATCTGTTTGTTCACCCCAAATTTGTGGAGATGCTGGTGGAAGATCAGCATACCAATCATAGAAGCTAAGCATTTCTCCACCTAATAATGAAATAAAACGAGCTCCTGATGCGTAACTAATCATCGACATCGCTGGTATTGGTGTAAATCCAGCAATACGGTCTGGACCATATTTTTTTATTGTATAAATGAGTTGGGCTGAAATTAACTGATTGGCATCTTCCCATTTCACTCGTACGTGGCCACCTTTACCACGTGCTTGCTTATAAGATTTAGACTTTTCAGGATCTTCAACAATACTTGCCCAAGCATCAATCGGATTACTATGTTCTTTCAAAGCTTTTTTCCACATACGCCATAATTTCCCGCGAATATAAGGATATTTCACGCGTAACGGACTATATTCATACCATGAAAATGATGCTCCACGCGGACAACCGCGAGGCTCGAATTCTGGCATATCAGGACCACATGAAGGGTAATCGATTTGTTGATTTTCCCATGTGATTATTCCATTTTTAACAAATACCTTCCAACTACAAGAACCTGTACAGTTAACTCCATGTGTCGTACGAACGACTTTATCATGCGACCAGCGTTGACGATACATGTTTTCCCATTCTCTACTTTTTTCTTCGAGAATTGACCAGTTACCTGAATAACGTTCTGTCGGTTTAAAGAATTTTAGTCCAAATTTTCTTTTCATCGGACATGACCACTCCTTTTGCAGAATGACTTACATTGAAGGGAATCAATTGTTTGTTCATTCTTATACGTTCATTATTGAACAAAACATCATTTCTGCCTATTAGGGAAGTGGCTATTTTTCAAGGGAAATCCCCTATCTTAGGAAAGGTATAAACGCACCTTTCATTCTGAATGACCTGGTCTTTTTGAACTAATGATTCCTATCAAAAGAGGAGTTAGGAATTAGATCATATTTTACATTTACTATATTTTCATTTCCTCAACATTTATAAAGGCTGTTTTCGTAAACTTTGTTATCTATTCACAAACAGCAAGAATTGGTTGAATTCTGCTCCAGGATGCTCGCTTTCAGCGAGGCGGGCTTGTAGGCATTACAAAGATTACATCAAATCTAATATTTGTGAGCAGGATATTCAGCACTTGGTAGCCTCTCACAAAAAGAAACCTTGACGGGCTTTTTGCCAATCAAGGTTCTAATTATTACTTTTAGTAAGTATTGTTTAATCAACGTCATCATAAGTATCTCTTAAAATTATATCATCTAACTTTTCTCTGTCTTCAGCAATATGTTCATACGAACTAATAAGGTTACTAATATAATCAATCTGAACCTGTCTATTATCAAACAAATCATTCGTAATAAAAAAACCTACATCTAAAATATTATCTTTTTACTCTTCTTACAATTAATTCCGTAGGTGTCACTAATCTTATTAAATCTGATATAGAATCGATTTTCGGAGCAATTTTATCTGCTTCTAATCTATCTCCTAACATCTCTCTATATTCTTCAAAATTCTCCGTATAATACCCATACACTTGCCTTTCTACTTCATCTATTATTTTTTTCGTGTTTTGGATAAAATTACGAAATGCCTCTCTCTGAACACTTGAAAAATCTGCACTTTCATGCGCATCAACACTTAATAGTATTACTTTTTCCAAATCAAACATTCTAATAATTGTTTTACCTCTCCAAAAGTTGTTTTTATATTCTAGTTCTCCAAATAACTCATCATTAATTTTAGTCATTACTTATTACTCTCCTAACTTAACTTTTATATTGTATTCTCCAACCCCACCAAAATGTTTAAAGACACTATTAATCTTTCTTGGTACTAATTGAATAGT